>JAFSTJ010000028.1 GCA_017450525.1 Victivallales bacterium
ATGTGTGCTGACCCTGGACGAGGAAACGCCGATTATCATCCAGATGAATGAGGAAGATTCGAGTCTGACGTTTTCCAGCACGCTGCGGAAAGCTTTGCCCGAACCCCTGGGGTTAAAACATGTAGAGAATCTGCTCGCTCTCGCGCTCGATCCGATGGCACATGGCGGGGCATCGCCTGTAGCGGGGCGGGACGCGGAAAGCGGGTACATGGTCTTATACATGGTTCTGCCTCCATCCGTGCTCGACAAGACACCGCTCGCGGAGGTTTTCGAGGCTTTCGTGGTGACGCGCGATGCCGTCATTGCTATGCTCGACGAGCCAGCGGAGGCCCCTCTGCCATTTGGGGATCAATTTTCTAGATTATGGGTGTAGCCATTCGCCCGACCACTAATCCAAAACAATAACAAATAAGGACAAACCATGCTGATTAAGACACTCGATGACATTCTCAAGGAGTTCGGCGCGAAACTGGGGCTGGAACTTGCGTTCGATGAGGAAGGCGCATGCCGCCTGGAACTGGCAAAGTTGGTCGCTGTTGATATCCGCGCCAACGAGGATGACGGGACACTCACGCTTTCCGCAGTGGTGCGGGAGGAACTGCCTGATCCAGTCACATACTCTACGGTTCTCGACCTGCTGGCCCTCGCGCTTGACCCAGCGAAGCAAGGCGGAAATTCGCCTGTTGTGGGCCGCGACGATGAAAGCGGGTTCGTGGTGATGTACGAGGTGGCGACGCCCTCAATGCTCAACCGCAAGCCGTTCATTGAGATTTTCAGCGAGTTCATGGAAACCTACCGCGCCGTTTCCGCGCTGTTGGACAATCAGGAGGCGGTCGCCGCCAAGGCGAAGGCCGATGGCGAGGCGGCTGGCAAGTAAACACAGGAGGTATATCATGCCTGACATACAAATCTCATCCGTCGATAGTCTCTCCGCTAGCAACCTCATCGGGCAACTCTACGAATCTGAAAAGGGACAGCTCAAGAACGATGGCTCGATCCGCGTTGGCTCGAAGACATACAAAGTCACCTACGTCCCTAGCGAAAATGGGACTGACAAACTCCAGATGAAGCGGCACTACACTGGACCCGTGGGTTGGCTGCTGAACTGGTGGAACAAGGACAAACTTACCACGCAATCCACAGCATTGCAGTTGAACGCCAAGATTGCGGATCTGATGAAGTCGAAAGACTACCAACTCGCCCGCAACACATACGACAAGTTGATGGACATCGCCAAGACGCATGAGGGCAACGAGTCCGGCGTTATCGAAGTGGCAAACTACGGGCACAGCGAACCTCGCAACAAAATCACGGAGATGGCCGTGGTCGATGCGGTCAACCGGAAACTCCAGGCCACGGGAAGCCATAAGACCATCCAACTTAACAAGATTGACACCTACAACACGATACTCGGCATCACCACGCATAGCCTATTGCCCCACAATTACGGCCAGCTGATGGGGAAAATCACATCAGGGGGACTGAGACTCAACAATGGAGTGCTTAACAGCGAACTTTACACGGTGGAACGCGAGGATGTGGAAAAGTGGAAAGCCTTCATCTCCGACCAAAAGATTCTGGACAAGATCGACATTCCCCGAAAACTCTTCAGATACCTTAACCAGCCACAGGATGCGTCCAACGACGACGCGGGCATGGTGGGCTGGAAGAAGGACTTCAAGATGAATCCAGACCAGGCCCTGCGGCATTTCGTCGTCAAGAACTTGCCTGCGAGCGCCATGAAAGCTGGCTATGGGGACGATGAATCCATCCAACTGATGTGCGATAAACTCAAGGAATTCGTCACAATCTATTGCATGGAGGACGGCGACGAGAAGACGGCGAGGATGTCGGAGTTTATGAAGGTCGAGAACTGGCCATGCACGAATGGCGACAAGGCCACCATCAATAAGGAAATTACAGCTCGCATCACCAAATTAGCAAAGGAAAAGAACGTCCCAGTGGAGCAAGCCAAGAAGCACTTTGGCAAGGGGATTAAGGAGGAGTTCTATAGCAAACCGTCAGGTGCGCTGTCTTGCCTTTCTACCTATAGGCTGTTTGCGAACATCCTCATGTACTCCACCTTCCGTCAGACCAGCAAGATCGGGCTGGATTTCTTCAAGAGCCAGAACAAGCCGATCCTGTTCCACACGAGTCATCGTGATTTGACGGACTTTGGCAACATGGACTGGATCACGGATGAGAAGCATTGGAAGGAGGGGGAGGGGCAACTCGACCCTACCTACGGTGGCTCCGAAATCACCCACTCGGAAGTTCGTCACGCGCAGAAACTCATCAACGAGTTCGGCGAGGGCACCCAGGGCGCGAATCTCTGGTTCGTGAAGGGAGCGGAGTGAGTACTAGAAGCCCTCGTTGACGCGGGCTTGGGCGATGTCGTAGTCGCGGGGAGAGAATGCCCGCGCACAAAATAAAAAAAACGCGGGGCTCTCGCCCCGCGCACCTAACAGTCCACAGTCTACAGTCTACTAGCAATTATTTGCCTGGGCCACTGCAAATGTGAATGCGGCCACAGCAACCGTCAAAAGAATCTGTCTGATTTCATTCGTCTGTTTTATTACACGCTGATGAAACCAGAGTTGGGCAGTCCAAGCATTGGAGTGTCTTCCTCAATTATTACGGCTTGTTCTGCGGCGGGGCGGAAATCCTCAAGTGCCTGCTTCCATTGCTCCACTCTGTTTATGAAGGCCTCCAGTTCTTTGCAGAAGGCCTCCAGTTCCAGGTTCTGCGTCTGGACACGCCATTGCAGAATCAAGTTGCTGGAATCGGGCAGTTTTCCAAATGCCATGGCCTGCATGCCCAGAGATTCTGCATTTGCCTCCAGAAGCAACTCCAGAAAAGCCTCCGTCTTTTCCAGCGGTGGAGGTCCGATGATGGCGGTAACCGCCAGTGCCTTGGAATCAGGCATTTCCACGAATTCCATGGGGGTGCCATCTATTTCCAGGGAGCAGGAGCCATCCTTGACCTCCAATCCTTCGATTCCCAGTTTTGCCGCAAAGGCAGTTATGAGTTCATTCAGTTCCATCGTCATTCCTCATTCAATCAATTCCTCGGCAGAAGGCATCAGTTTCATGCTCAATTCCATGGTGCAGGTGGCGTTGACCTTGAAATCGTCAGGGAAAGAGTCCACGAGTTTAAGCAATCTTTGTTCGGCGTATTGCCTGGTGCCATCAGGCATTGTCGTTTTCGTTCCAAAGTTTGTTTTTGCTTCCTGGTCATTGAATTTCGTGTAGTCAAGATCCGCGAGGCGGTTGAATTCATCTCCTTTCAAAGTGTAGTCTATCTCGCATTTGAAAGAACTGCCCTCGCCGACTTCAACATAATCATCAAGATCTTTGGTTGTTATTGAGACAACGGACTTTTCCATGGTGTAATGGAAGGAAAAGCCTCCGTCTTCCAATTTTGTAAAATGGTAAGTTCTGCTGCCATCGTTTTTGCCGCCTATGGAGAATGCCTCATCGCTTTCTCTTGGATCCAGTGCTACCTCCGACCCCATTTCAGCGGCCTTCTCCGTTTCCTGTGAGATCATGGCCATCATCAGGAGGACCTTTTTTTGTTCTGCAGGCTTCAATGAGCCGAATGTGGATTTTGCGTCTCCAGTGACGAATTGCGCCAGCTGGTCACGGGCCGTCTCGAATTTCTTATCCACTGTGATTTCAATATCACAGATATCCCATAACTTTTCAAAACAGTGAATATTTGGGAAATTTTGAGGTGGAGCACCCCTGCGATTTGAAAAAGTGATTTTGTCAAATGTGGCTTTTTCCTCTAGAAGTCACCAAAGTCGAATTGGAGCTGCACGGCGGCGAGCCTCACTGGCGGCGAATTTCCGTCCATGCCCACGTCCATGTCTACGAATTCAATCAGCAGCACCAGATTTCTGCAGCTCCAGATCATTCCCTTTATCAAGGTGAAAAGCCTGCGGAAACTCTGCCTCCAGCCAGCTAGCCAGCCGATCAGGCGCAGCAGGAGATATGCCAGGAGCGCCGTCCATATCTGCCACTTTATGGCGTTCTCGCCCGTGCCCATGAAGTCCGCCAGCTGGAGCGTCTGCTTTATCTCCTTGAAGAACGTCTCTATGCCCCAGCGGGCGCGGTACAGATCGCATATGGAATACGGGGACCACTGGAGATTGTTGCTCAGGAATGCCATCTCGCATGGCTTTCCGTCCACCAGCATCCGGGCCACGACCATGCGCACATTCTCGGGATGCTTCCTTGCCGTCTCCTCCCCCGTCAGTTTTATCATGCGGTCACTCAGCACGATCGGCTGCTGTCCCCTAAAAATGCCCTTGTCGCGCATGTGCCGCGCCTGGCCCATCTCCTCCTGAGACAGCTGCTGTCCCACAATGTCGTGGAGTATGCCCTCCTTGTACCGCGTCACCCATGTCACGCCGCGCATGGTCAGATCGTGCAGATGCCCGAAGTCCACATACGCCCTGTCGAACACGACTATCTCTCCCGCCCTTATGGGAGCGCACACCTCCCTTGCCATCTTCGCGTCCGAGTCCTTCGCGGGGCCTATGACGGCAAGGTTGGGGAGAAAAGACCTCAGGTCCAGGTCCAGATGCATTTTCGCCGCCGCCTTCTGCCGGCGGTGCCTGGCCCAGTCCAGGCACTTGGCAATAAGCTGTATGGTGGTGGAGTCAACGACGTGGATGGCGCGTTTGAAGCGGTGGGGAAGGCCAGGATACCTGCGGCTGCCGTTCATGAACGCGGGATGCCTTCTCCTTATGTCGTCGAATGTGCCCCAGAACAGCTCCTCCGCCATTGCCGCGTCTCTCGTGGCGTTGGCGTGCGCAAGGCCGTTTCTGCTTGGCGGAGTGCAGTCCCTGATCTGGGACAGATAGCCTGAATGCAGCCTCAGGCTGTCGCAGATGTCATTGAGGCTGAGGGCATGGCACAATTGCGCGAACAGCATGGCCACCACATGGCTCGTGGCG
>JAFSTJ010000364.1 GCA_017450525.1 Victivallales bacterium
AGGCAGGAGCTCGCCTTCTGCATCGTCGTAATCCCCCTTGCCTGGATCCTCCCCTTCCCGCCAATGCACTCGGCCTTCCTGACAATCTGCTATCTCTTCCTCCTGACCACCGAACTCCTCAACACCGCCGTGGAGGCGGTCGTCGATCTCGCCTCCCCAGGATACCATGAACTTGCAAAGAGGGCAAAGGACTTGGCCAGCGCCGCTGTGACCTGCGCCATCACCGCCAACGCCGTCGCATGGCTTGGCTGCATTCTGGCATATTATCGCTAATAATGCTGTCGGAAGAGAGGGCGAGCGCGGTAATACTCATAAATTAACTGGGACATCTGGGACAACTGGGACTTATGGGACAACATAATCATCTTCTGCTTGTCCCATTAGTCACATTAGTCACATTTGGTGGAAAACCCAAAGCAATGAGCTATATTATCCGCACTATCTTGAGGAAAAATATGAGATAGTGCGAAGTATAGGATGTAATTCATGGAGAAAAATCAATGATTGGACGTTCCTCTGAAGCAAGATATCTTTTGGAAATGGTGGAGAAAGAGGATGCGCAGCTAGTGGCTGTCTATGGACGCCGCCGGGTAGGCAAAACCTATCTTGTACGACAAGTCTTGGGGAAGAAGATGTTGTTCGATCATACGGGATTGTATCATGTAAGCCTTAGTGAGCAATTGGAGGCTTTCAGGGATTCCATGCTGCGCTGTGGAGCCAGGAATGTCGCGGTTTTCAAAAGCTGGCGAGAGGCCTTCAATGCCTTGGCAAAATTCATTTCTTCAAGAAAGAATGGACGAAGAGTCGTTTTTCTGGACGAACTGCCTTGGATGGATACTCAAAAATCCGGATTTGTCGCCGCCTTTGAACATTTCTGGAATGGGTGGGCATCTGCACAAAGTCATCTTCTGATAATCTTTTGCGGCTCGGCAACCTCTTGGATTATCAATAAAGTCCTTCGCAATAAAGGCGGTCTGCATAATAGGGTGACAGGCACGATTGCCCTGCAGCCATTTCAACTGTCAGAGTGCCGTGAATACGCCAATAAAACAGGCCTTGCCTACACCGAACAGGATATCTGCGAAGCATACATGGTTTTCGGTGGCATACCTTATTATTGGAGTCTTCTGCGTAAAGATGAAAGTCTGGCGCAGTCCATTGATCGCCTGCTTTTTTCCATGAATGGCTCTCTTCGACATGAGTTCTCCGAATTGTACGCTTCTCTGTTTAACCATGAAGAAAACTACTCGCGGTTGGTTTCAGTGCTTGCCACACGCAAATCAGGAATGTCACTTGCTGAAATATCCACAGAGGCAAAACAGAGCAAAGGCGGCGGACTTACAAAACAATTGGACGAACTCGAACAATGCGGATTCATTAGGCGCTATGTCAGCTGGGGAAAACGGAAAAGGGATACCCTCTATCAACTTATGGACAACTTTACGCTCTTTCATTTGGCATTTATTGCAGATAACCCCAATCCCGATCCTCATTTTTGGAGCAAGTCATTGCAGACAGCACAAGTTTATGCCTGGCGTGGGCTGGCCTTCGAAAGGGTTTGCCTTCAGCATGTGGAGGAAATCAAACATGCACTCGGCATCTCAGGCGTTTTGACTAGGGTTTTCTCCTGGAGGCATATTGCAGATGATGTTTATCCTTACGGGGCGCAGATAGACCTGATTATTGAACGAGCGGACCGCGTGGTGAATCTCTGCGAGATGAAATGGACGGAAACCCCATACGCCATTGAAAAAAACTACTATGAACAACTGCAGCAGAAAATCGCAGCATTCCGGACTGTGACAGGATACCGCCACGCCATACACTTCACACTGGTCTCATCCTGCGGATTGACACCAAACAAATACAGCGGTATCATACAGTCGGAAATTAGTCTGGAACAACTGTTCCAATGACACTGCCAAGCATGGCTGTTTTATAGTGCGCGGCACAAGGCCGCGCACAAGATGTCTTTATTCCTTGTTCGCCATGGTGATGACGCGCTGCGGGAACGGGATGTTCAGTCCAGCGCCTTCGATGGTGCTCTTGAGAGCGCGCTTGACCGCCCAGTAGGCATCCCAGTACTTGTCGTTGTCAGTCCAGTACCTTAGCGTGAGGTTGACGGAGCTGTCGGCCAGGTCGGAGACGTAGATCGCGGGTGCGGGGTCCTTGAGGATGAGAGGGTTGGAATCAAGCAGCTGCTGGAGGATCTTGATGCCCTC
>JAFSTJ010000365.1 GCA_017450525.1 Victivallales bacterium
TAGAGTTCAATGTCATCCTGGCCGACTTTGAGGTCGTTGAAGGCAATACGCAGTTTAACGGTCTTATAGACATTATCGAATGTGAATGTCTTGCTCCAGTCCTTGACATCCTCCTTGACATCAACTGGCGTGATTGTCTTCCACTCGCCTGCCTTCCAGATTGTGAAACTGGGGTTCTTCAAGTTGTAGCCATAGATTTTGATTGTCTTGAACTTGGGCGACACGCGCGGGAAGTCCATCTCAAACCACTGCTGCTTTTTCCAGCGGCTGCATCCCCATGCCAGCATATCAGTGGAGCCGTCGCAGATTTTGCGTGTGGCATTGTCCACAAGATACACTTCCGACGCATCCAATTCGAAGGTGTCACCTTTGTTGAGCAGCAGGTTGCCCTTGTTATTGACGCTGTCCTCGTATGCCTTTATTTTGGCAAGGAGTTCTTTTGTAGGAGCAAACTTGGAGGTGAATGGTTTGCTTGTAAGAATATAGACTTGATTGGGGGCGAACTTTACAGCCTGCCCCTGGGACAACTTGATTTTTGCATCGCCCCTGTATTCATGCCAGGTGCCATTGACAGCCTTGTCCAACAGCGTGCCAGCATTGGCCTCTGGATATGGGTTCACCATAAGCAGCAACTTCATGCCATTGTACTCAAACAAGGTGCAGTCCAACTGCTTTTCCGCCTTGACTGGCAAATATTTCACATTAGCCGACAACAGCAGATCATTCAGTTCCATGATTGCCTGGTTCTGGTAAACGAAAGCCTCGAACATGTACCTCTTGTCATCAATGTCATGGAATGCATACGGGAAATGCACCATTGAGCCATTTGCGATTGCGGTCCACGTCTGCGCCTGCAATTCATCCCATGTGGGATAGTCGGCGTACTTGTTTTTAAATTTATATGTAAAGAACTGCCCCGTGAAGCCAGCCACCTTCTCAGGACGCATCAAATCAGTCACCTCGTGTATCTGTGCGCGGACTTTTTCAATAGGCGTGGTCAGGAAACGGCTATTGCCTGAGAACATAGGCGCGATGTAGGTGTGCATCATGAACACATCCGCGCACTCGATGTAGCGCTGCGGCGAACGTGTGCAGGTCAGCACCACGTGATATGGATCCGCCTTCTTAACATATTCGTAGATGTGCCTTAAATAAACAGGCGAAATGTCGCGGCATTCTGGCTCGTCGCAGATGTAGTATCCGATGAAATTCTCGCCCTTGTGCTTGTCAATCACCTTTTGCACCTCAACGAAAAGTTCATCGCATGGCTTCACATCCTTCGTGGCCTCCTTTGCCTCAATGTTCATCTTTGGCAGCAGGCGGAATGGCTCCAGCGTATGATGCTCGAACTCGTTCTGGCAGATATAGTCGTTGTCTTTCTCGAAGCGCTCCGTCAGGCGTCTGCCACCACGGTACTTGTACGCGGCAATATACCTGGGGAAGTAGGGCTTGCCATCCCTGACGATACGCCCGTCCTGCACCCACACAACTTCGCCGCCCTTCTCTGGCGGAGGCA
>JAFSTJ010000366.1 GCA_017450525.1 Victivallales bacterium
TCTGTGATAATCTGCGATAATCTGTGGATAAAAATAAGTTTTGAAATTGGATCAAAGGTCAACCGAATAAATAAAGGACAAAGCCATGGCAAAGGAATTCAAATTAAGGTTTTATGCATTTTTCTTCATTGCCGCATCATGCCTGTTTCTGTTTTCTTGCGGGCATTTAAATCTGGCACCACAAGCGGAAGAAGCAAAGAAACTCAAGGTTGCGTACTTTGCAGATGCTGGCAGCCAGGGAGGCGGTGTTGTTCTATTGGCAAGGCTTATTTCGTATTCCCCGCAAGTGGATTTCACCGTGGTTGATGGCAAAGATATTCGCGCTGGTGTGCTTGACGGAATGGATTTGCTTGTGGTGCCAGGCGGCGACAGCGGTATGCAGTACAGGCACGTCCAAGAGGAGGGTGCTGAAAAAATCCGCAAGTTTGTTGAGGGAGGCAAATCATATTTCGGTGTTTGTGCAGGCTTCCATTGTGCATTGAACCGCAAAGAACGCTTCAAATTACTGCCATACACCTGGTATTTTGGAGGAGCGGGAATGAAGGCTAACCTTGCAGTTGAACTGTCGGACAAGGCTGCTGAACGCCTGCAAATCCCCAAGGGAAGGTATGTCGTCAAGTATTCCAGCGGCCCCGTTTCCAAACGCTGCGAACAACCAGGCGAAGGCTGGGCTGAGGAACTGGCTGTTTACAAAAATGACATGAAGTGGCCCAAAATCAGTTTTGATGGCGCGCCCGCAATGCTATATGGCGAATATGGCAAGGGAAAGGTCATAGCAACCAGTTTCCATCCAGAGTATCTTCTCTCCACCAATAAAATTGCACTTGGTTGCGTATATGCAGTTACAGGCGTCAAACTCACACCTGTCTTCCCTGCAAAGAACAAAAAGGTCATAAGGGTGGCATATTTAGTAAATTGGCTCAGGGGCAAATTCTGGCTGAAACAATGCCTGGCATTGGACAAACAGCCTGACATCGACTTATCAATTGCTACAACTTTTGATGACGGAATTCTTGAACATGTTGATGTCCTGGTCTGCCCCAATCTCAATGAAAAGGGATATGAGCAAAAATTGGCTGGACCAACACAGGAGCAGTTGAGGACATTTGTCGAACGCGGCGGAAAGATACTGGTTTCCAAACAGGGATTACCATACATGCCAAAGCACAATAATGTTGTGGAACTAAAGAAGGACGAATGTCCAGTGACTGTCGTCAGGCGCATTGCAAAGTGATGGCAAGGTAGCTTTACTGAATTGCAATGACAAATGATTTTTGTAGGTGACGATTATGATTTTGGCAATAGTTGGCGTCGTGTCTTTTCTTATCGGAGTTGTGTGTCTTCTTATTGGCAACATTGGGCTATTGATTGCTGAGTTTAAAGAACACATCGCCTGGGGACTTCTGGGCTTGTTCACTCAAATAGGGCATTTGATTTTTGCGATATGCCATTTTGATAAATGCAAGAAAAGCCTTGGCTTCATTCTGCTAGGTATCGTACTGATGATTATCGGAGCGATGATTATCGTGACACTCGGAACACTAACATCTGGTTCATGACAAGCCAATGGCTTATGCCAGATTCCACTGGACACCTATAACCTACCCATAAGGGAAACATAGCGTTGTGTAAGATTAGGCTATGTTCAAGCACATGCTGGAACATAGCCTAATCTTATATTCTGAGACATAAAAAAAAATCCCATAGAATCAACTAATGCCATTCCATGGGGATTACCTACTATAAAAAAATGGTGCGCGCGACTGGATTCGAACCAGTGACCTCTACCGTGTGAAAGTAGCGTTCTAACCAACTGAACTACGCGCGCTTTATCTTTCAAAAACGTGGCTTAAGATACTTCACTTATCTTATTTTGCAAACGCCCAAGTCGCATTTTTCCATGCACCTACTCCAAAAGCAGGCTGCGCAGTTTGCATATCGCAACTGAACTCACACCGCAATCACGCAAATACGCCTTGACCTGGCACTGAATTCCCTTGCCAGGGGCGTATTTCTCCAATTTCGCCAGAAATGCTATGAACACCTCGGAAAAACGGGAACGCTCGCCAGAAATGGACAGATTGGAGTATTCGTAGTCGGTCAACGCATCCTCCAATGACACGCCAAGAAGCGTTTGGAGAAGGAATGTCAGAGTGCCAGTCCTGTCGCCTCCGCCTGCACAATGGAAATAAAGTGGATACACATTCTCATCGCAGAGAACTGTGAATATGCGTTTCATCGTTGCCTTCTGTTCCGAAGAGAAAATGCCTTCCTGCGCCCAAGTGGCGTATGCAGAAGCCGGGATATGAATGCGCCTGTAGCCTGGATGCACAAGTGTCTCCCTGCCCTCCTCGACGCCACGCAAATCCAGTTCCGTGCGCACGCCCAGTTCACTAAAGTATGTTGCCTTGCCCGCCTCGGTAATGCGGAAATCAAGGGAGCCCTTTGGCTCGAACTGGCAGCCTCTTATGAGCATTCTACTGCGAATGCGACGACCGTCATTTGTACGCCATCCACCGATGTCACGCACATTGCTCAAGCCCTCCACATGCAAGAAGACAGGCATGGCCTCTTCAATGACAAAACGCCGTATTTCAGAATACTGCCTGTTGGACAGCATAACGCGCCAATACCAAGCACTGCCAGGAAGCAGATTGTACACAGTACAACACCCGATGCCACGATAGCGCAATGGCTGTTCAAATGCGTTATCCTGACACAACTGCAATTCCCCTGCCCCGCCCTTCCAGCGGAATACCACGCCCAGCGGTGTGGTCAAATCATGCTTTCTTGGCGTTATGTTCGGCTTATGGGGCACAAAGCGCCGTCTGGAGGCAAGCATTGCCTTCTGCGCACTTGTCTGCAAAGACAGAACAGCGCCATTGGCAGGAACAAGAAGTTGCGGGATACAACTCATTTTCAATCCTGGCTCTGAGGGAACAATGCCTTGATCATGGGTATGCCTGCTGGATGCAATTTTGCATTGCCATAGTAGAGCAATTCCCAGGAAATCAACTTGCTGACGTAAGGAGCGGCATTGTTGATTTGCGCGATTATGCGCTCGGGCGCCGCGGCGCGACGGCTTGTCTCATCATAATATGGGGCGCAACACTCAAAATCCTCCACATTACTCCACAA
>JAFSTJ010000029.1 GCA_017450525.1 Victivallales bacterium
CACATTACCCTGTTCCAAAGAGCGCTTTGCTCGCTTCAATGTCATCATATGTGGCTGCCCTTCAATGGAGCTTGAATGGACCTCGCCTACCCTCCATGAGACCATTGGGTACGTGGCCCCACTCCAATCGAAATCATGCCTAAAGCAAGTCCCCTTTTTGTCATAGAACTGCATGCTGAAATGGTATTCGGACTTGATGTCTCCTGTGCAAAGCGCAAGCATCTCAAGCCTGATCTTTGAGTGCAATGCCTCCACATATTCCGTATTGGACTTGAATCCCATGAAAGTCAGGTTTGGTGAAACGATAGAGAGAGGCCGCTTGCACTTGTCTGCGAAATGTAGGATTTCCAGCTGCGCATCGGTAAATCCATCAGCAGTGAGCCTCCTCAGCTTTCTTAGCACGTACAGGTTGCATGGGCTGATTTTCAAGGCCCGCCTGTACGCATCGATAGCCCTGTCGTTAAGGCTGAGGCGTTCGCAGCCCCTGGCTATGAAGAATGGAATCAGATGGAACTGAAGCCAGGAGTTGCCTTGATAGCGTTTTTCCAGGTTCTCGAGCTTCTCTATGGCCTGTTGCAGATCATATATCGGCTTCTCCCCGTTTTCCGCCAGCATAATCTGAATTGCCGCGCCAAGAAAAGTCTGGCGTATTGCCTCCATATCACGTGGTGGATTCTTATCGTATGGGGTAAGCATATCCCATGCTTGCAGAAGCAACTTGGTCGAAGGAGGTTTTTCCCCGTATGAAAGCTTCATCAGCAAATGCAGGCAATCAGTATTTCTTCCCAAGAACTGGTACTGCTGTGCAAGCAGCATGATGAATTCTGGCAAAGCTGGATTCATGTATTCCAGGGCCACCAGCTTCGACACGGCCTCCTGATTGCCTGATTTCGCAGCCAGCTGGCGGGCATCCTCCATCAGGCGCGACTTCTTTCCATGGCAAATATTGTTCAGCAGCTCACAGTCCTGCATCCAGCGCTCTTCATCACCTCTCATACGGTATATGCCGCAACGCCAATCCAGCAACTTGTATTCGTCCTCAAAGGACAGTTCTACACCAGTCGCCTTGGCTTTAAGAATGTCATCGATTATTTCCAGGGATGCATCATAATAGCCTCCCATGGCAAAATATCTGGACAATGCGATTCTGGTCTCCATGCTTCCGCTGCACAATTCCCTCAGCTGCTGCTTGTCCTGCACAACCTGGGCAATATATGGAATATACTTCATAGCATGGCGGGAATCTGTATTCATGCATGAGACAAAGAGCTGCAATGTCCGCTGGCGCGATTCCGCAACTTCATCAGGATAAATGGACAATGATTTCACATAATATTTGAAGGACTCCATTGCGGCACTGTGCAAGGCTTTCTGCTTGAGCGGGAAGCACTGGTGCGCCCAGAGGAACAACTGGAGAACAAACCAGTCCGAATCTATTCTTGCGCCGCATGCGTTTGCGCGGCTGTATATTTTGGCACAAAGCAAGGCGAAATTGCCATCCACGGGTGCTCGTTTCATTGCCATCGCCGCATAATTGCAGGCCTTCCTCCAATTCTCCAGAGAGGGCTTCTGTTCCAGTCTTGCAAGATTGGCATACAGTATTGCCAGCTTGGATTCAGCACGATAGCATGGCAGTTCCTTATCCACTAATGTCAATATGCCAATGCGCTGTTCATAGTCCCTGCGTCCAGGAGTCCAGAATACGTTATGCCTAGCGTAGCGCGCCTGATATTCGCTGTAGCGCATCGCCGCCTTGAACTTATTAACGCAAGTGGGCACAATGCAAAGCAACAGAAGGCCCAGGAAAAGCAGCGGCAGGCGCCATTTGAAACGTGCTTCGCGTATCGCCTGGTGCGCGGCCTCATTGTCAGGCTGTGGTTCTATGCCATGACGGCAGGAAATCGACAACACTGCCAGCAATGCGGTGACTGCCAGGGAATTGGACCATGCCTGCATGTTGAATTCGAACAACTCATGCACCATGCAGCCAATCAGCGCGGACAAAGCGGCCCACCCGCACCAACGATAGTTAACATTGCCGCTGTGCCAGACACGTTTGAATCCCATTCCGACATACCAAAGCAGAAGGCCCAGCAGAATACAGGTAAAAGGCACACCGCATTCCGCCGCAAGTTCCAGGTAGTCATTATGTGCGTGGTCGATGAACAGCTGCGTGATACGCCCTTCCTCGTAGCGTTCAATCAAGTCACGGTACGAGCCAATTCCAGAGCCAGTCTTCCAGAAGTCGCATATATAATTCAAGGTTATGCGCCAGACATAGATTCGGTCGTTCATGGTCAGGTCGGAATCAAGCAGTGTCTTATAGCGCTGTGAGAGGCGCTCCATTGCGAATGGAAGTGCACAAAGCAACGCGGACACCGTCAGAGCCACGAAGGCCAGCAACAGCTGGCGTCCCTTGTCTCTCATGTTATTGCGTTCCTTTACAATCCAGCCAATGAAGAAAATAACAAGCGCCACTCCTACGCCAATGAATGCGCCTCTTGACTGTGTCAGCACCAATGCAGAAAACTCGATGAAAATGAAAAGTGAAAGCAATGCATTGAACAGGGGGCGCGTCTTTCTTCCATCATTCACGGATGCGCGCCTAGACCGAACCGTACTGCTGGTGTTGATTACAAGAAGTCCTATTGAGGAAAGAATGCCTATCATCATCAGGAAGCCGAAATGATTCCTGTTGATAAAAGTACCAGTGAATGGGGCGATAGAGGCCATACCGCTCTTGCCCATGAAGTTCTGCATGAACGCCAATGTGGCATTGAGGAAGGCACCAAGGGAGAGCGCCCACATAAGTAACTTGATATATAACTGGTTGCGGAATTGGCTGCAAACCAGGGTGAAAAACAACAGGCACACAAGTATTATGCCAAGCTTCTCAAATGTGGCGTCTGGCGCAAGGGACAGGCACTTTCTCACCTCGCCAAGTCCAAGACCATTGAAATCCGATATAAGAGAAGCAGCTTTAGGCGAAAAAGTCTCCACTATGGCCGAGCATGGCAGCAACTGGAACAGACCATACGCCAGCGGCAGAAGAAAAAATGCGGCAAGGGGACGGATGTCAAGGGAATTGCCGCCACGCCACCAGCTCGAAACTGCCCAGAATCCACAGGATGAAACCAATATCGACAATGCAAGCCATTGCCACCACAGCCTGCCGCCATAGTAGAATATGGGGAAAATACCCAGCAAAAACAGGACTGCAACCAATGGCAAGAAACTCAGGTACTTGAACAACACGTGCAGGAAATACCTGAAACGCATCCGCATATAGCCATGATGGTGATGGTGGTGATGGTGATGTCCGTGTTCGTTGTCCGCCATATCAACTATCGGTGCTGCCTTATCAAAGAACAGTATGAAGGAAACGCTATACAGCCATAAGCCAGGCATGTGCTGCCCAGAAAGGGATATGCGCAATTACAATGTCTGTTTTCAGGCCTTGCCAGTACTTGCCTTGCCCTTCCCCTTGTTTTCATTGCCCTTCCGTTCGTCCTTGTCATTCGCGCCACCGCCGTAGCGATAGCCGTACTTGTAGCCGTATTTGCCATACTTGTAGCCGCCGTAGCCATATCCATATCCATAGCCATAGCCGCCATAGCTGGAGTAGTAGTTGCTAGGCACATCCACATTGTTGGCAATAATGCCTGACGGATGCAGATTCATCTGCCTCATAGTCTCCACCATGTGCATCAGCATTGGACGAGTCAACGCAAACAGGCGCACGACCAGCAGCAAAGGTATGTTATGGGAGACAAGTATCATAGTATCCGTGGCAGAAAGAAGCGGAGGCGTATCAATCAACACCAGATCATATATATTCCTTGCCTCTTCAAGCATCTTGTCGAAAACAGGGCCGTTGAGCAATTCACTGGGACTTGGAGGAATGGGACCGCACAATGCCACATCTATGCCCAATTCCTTTATGGGAATGATTATGTCAGACATCTTGCAGTCGCCCACCAACACATTGCTCATGCCTCTCTTCATTGAATTTTCAGGCAGATAGTCCTTCAAAAGTTTATGAAGCCTGGGCCTGCGCAAGTCCATGTCCACCAGCAAGGTGCGCTTTCCATCCCTGGCAAAACTGCGTGCCAGATTGCAGATGGTAAAAGTCTTGCCCTCGGAAGGAATGGAACTGCTGATGGCCATTATCTTGTTCTGCCTCATGATCCTGGAAAGATTGAGACTGGTACGCACATTGCGGAACGCATCGTCCACGTAGGTTTCACCATTGCTCTTGAGAATATCGTCCTCACTTTCATTAAAGCAGGGAATGTGCCCCATCACAGGAAGATTCCCGCCAAATGCAGAGGTGACCTGCGCAATGTCCGTTATCTTGTTGTTCACGGAAACCAGCACAAACGACAGCAGACCTGCGTATGCGAGACCTGCAGCAAGCATCATCAACAGAACTTTTGAACGAACTGGATAGAATGGCATTTTAGCGGCCACCGCAGGTTCGACCACAAATATGCTGTACTCATCCGTCTTGGTTGTGGAATCCGCAATGCGTATCTCGTTAATACGGTTCACAAGCATCTTGCATGTGGCATCCAGGCTGTTGCATGTGGCCTCGCGCATGTTGTACTCGCCGCCCAACTTGTCCAACTCGGCCAGCTTCTTCTCTATGTCCTTGATTTTTGCCTCAAGGCGTATCTTGCGCTTGAGAGCGCGTGCCTTACGCAACTCAAGCCCCTTCATGCAGATGTCAACCTCACGCTCCTCTGCCTTCTTTATCATATCCGACACTTCGAAATGCGTCTTCACGGCAATGTGCTCCTTGCTGTATTGGGTAAGAAGTTGGGGTAAGGTCATCTCATGGCTGAGAAGCATATTCTTCAGGCTGGAAATGTTGCCGCCATCCCGCGCGGACGGAAGAAGATACGGCATCATTATGACTGCAGTATCCCTGTTTTCACGCATTTCCTGCAAGCTCATCTCCAATTCCTCCACATCCATGTCCGCCTCGAACACCTCCTTGTTAAGGCTGCTCATCTGCCCGACCAGGGATGCATAGCTCTGCCTCAGGTCGAAAATGGAATTGTCCCGTTTGAATTTAAGCAATTCGTTCATGGCCTCGTTGCGTTTCTCCTGAATGCCTTTAAGCTGATCTCGGAGCAAATCAACGCCCGTATTGGAAATTACAACGCGGCGGTTGAGCATGTATTCCATATAGCTGTTGGCGATTGCATTGCACATCTTCGCGGCTAGCTCTGGATTGGCGGAATCTATTGAAATATCAACCAGATTCGTGTTCTGGACGACCCTTATGGACGGTGCGGAGCAATAGTCAGTCGCCTCACCTGCGGCGCCAAGCGAGGCGCGGGCTGGCTTAAGAATATCTCTTGAGCCAAGGAGAATGACCTGAGTGTTGATGAAAGCGTTTCCACTGCCGCCATAAGTGGGGTCGTTTATGCCACTGACATTCAGGGTCTGCAGCTTGTTGCTGCTGATGTGCATCCTGGTGTGTGAACGATAAAGAGGAGTTATGGTCTGCAGATAAATAAATCCAGCCAGCACAAACAGAACAACACTTGCAGGATACAGCCATATATATGGACGTACATACATATAGAAGTATTTAAGCGCAGTCTGGAGAACGTTCTCCTCAGATGCGTCATCCAATACCTGCGGCACTGCATTCTGGGCCGCTGTCTGCTGCTGTTGCTGTAATGATTCCATGCTCCTCCGTTGCCCAGAACTGTCTCAAAAGACATGATTCCGGACTCATTTTATTGAAACAGGCAAAGGTATCCTGCGTGAACCCGAAAAAAAACTTATACGAAAATCACCACAAGGATTCACGGACAAAGACAATGTCGCCATATTTCAGCTCAATGTCCCTATCCATGTTCTCAACCTTGTCATATAACTTCTTGAGATTCAGACTTGTCATGGTCCTGTTGCGAATCAGCACCACATCGCTCTGCTTTGCAACCTTGCTGAAACCGCCTGCCAATGCGATTGCCTGACTTGCCGTGACCGATGTATTGGGCGCAACCACCAGGGGGCCTGGCTTGTTGACCTCGCCAAGTACATATATCTTGCGCGATGCTGGAACAAGTATAGTATCGCCAGGAAGTATGCGTAAGTCGTTGGCATATTCGCCTGGAGCTGTCATCTCCAAGGAGGCTGTAAGCAGGCAGCGCTTGCCTTTGTCATCAACACGAACTATAAAAATGGACGATGCCAGGGCGGCATCCGTCAAGCCGCCATTGCGTATTATGAATTCGGAGCAAAGCGGCGGATTCTGGGTATCGATATAAACGGAACCCGACTTGCCAATCTCGCCTGAAATATATACTGGTGGGGCCTTGGGGACAATCAGAGTATCCTCTGGCATCAGCCTGAAGGAATCACCGCCGTTTGAACGCGCAGCAAGTGCGGATACATCTATCTTGAGACGCAACAGCTCGCTGTCATTGTCTGGATTCCTGCGAAGCACTACCACGTTGTTCAAATCAGCGCTCGCAGTGAAGCCGCCTGCCGCGCTTATCGCCTGCAATGCTGTCAGCCTGCCATACGTGGGCAATTCCAGCTGCATCGAGGATTTGAGTTCGCCAAGCAGATACACAGGACGTGATGCCCAGGAGGACACCATGACGTCCACATTAGGGTTGGTCACCTGCCCAGCAAGGCGCTTCTCCAGTTCCCTTGCAACTTCTCTCGCAGTCTTTCCAGCTGCTTGCACCATGCCACATAATGGGTACGAGAACGCGCCATCCTCTTCTATACGCACAGTCTTGCTGAACTCGGCCACACGGAAGACCTGCACGGAAAGCACATCGCCAGGCCTCAGGGTGGAGGCCTTCCATTCATCGTCAAAACCCAGTGCAATCAGGGCTAGCAAAGCAAGAAAAACAAGGACTTTTTGGA
>JAFSTJ010000367.1 GCA_017450525.1 Victivallales bacterium
TAACGCCAAATGTTGATGCAAGCAAGGAGCCATTGGGATATTTGCTGGCCAAGGCGAAGAATGTCCCCTCGATTCAGTGGCTTGATGCCAAGGATATCCAGGGCAGCGGCATTTCCAGATACAGGCAGGTTCAGGAACAGGAACCGCAGCCAAAGGAGGCATTGCAGCCCGCCAAGTTCAACCTTCTCCCAACCAAGGGAAGTTATTCCTCCCTTTCTCCTTCCGCAAAGGAAAATGACAATGAGGACGGCAGGGACGATGACAGCCTAGACAACGGCCAGAGGCGGATGGCGGAAACAGAAGCCACTCTGCCCATATTCAACATGCCAAGCGGCATGCGCATAGGAACTTGCTGGCACAATATCCTGGAGAAAATACCCTTTGACGCAAACAACGAGAAGTTGTCACAGATTGCGGCGGATGAACTAGCCAACAGCGGATATGCGGCGGAAGGCGAATTGCTTCAGACCACCGTGGATATGCTGCGCAAGGTTCTGGACTATGCGCTCGCATCCCCCAGCGGCGAGCAGTTCAAGCTGTCACAGATTGGATGGGAACAGCGCCTTAGCGAACAGGAATTCGACTTCTCGTCCGCATCGGCCGCCAAGACAACTCAGGCAATAAAAGCAATCATTGAGAAGCATTGGAAGGACGATGCAGAAAAAGCGGATTTCCTCAAGACAATGGAAGATTGGGACAGGCCTGTCCCCAATGGATTCTTCAACGGATTCATTGACCTGATATTCCAAAAAGGCGACTTCTTCTACATTGTGGACTGGAAATCAAACATTCTGGACAGCAAGAAGGAAAACTTCAATGCATCGGGTATTCGCAAGGAAATGGCGAAGCACGGCTATTTTCTGCAATATCTGTTGTATTCCGCAGTATTGCACCGCTACCTCAAGGAAACACTTGGAGACGCATACTCCTGGGAGCGGAACTTCGGCGGCATACGATACTTCTTCTTGAGAGGCGTGGCGGCAGAGGCCCCCGCCCCCATATTCGAGGACAGGCCTTCCGAAGCACTGCTGGACGAACTCTGCGCCGCACTGGGAATGAAATAGTTGTGTGTGGACTGTGGACTGTGGACTGTGGTAATATGCGGTGGCCTCCATCAAGGCCTTAATCACAGTCCACAGACCACTGTCCACAGACCACTGTCCACTGTCCACTAAAACAAACGGAGAAACCAAATTATGAACATAGACACTGAAAATAATGTCAGCCCCATCGTGGAGATGACTAGGGACTTTGTAATGCGGAATGGCGGCAGCCAGGAGCAGGCCGACATTTGCGGGCGCGTATTGGAGAGGCAGCCAGAGGGCAGCGTCTGCATTGAAATAAGTGAAAGCGAGGCTGCCTTGCTAAAAGAGCTGCCATTTATCAGCGAGGCACCAGATGACATTGGGCTCTTCATTGTGCATGGCACGCTGCTTTATACCCGACGCAACTGGAAATACGAGCAATGCGTCAAGAAGCGGATACTTGAGATGGCGGGGCGGGAGCAATCGGAAACAATCCAGATACCGACAGACGATGTATATTCCGCCTTGAAAGAATGCCAGAGAAAGGCATTGGAACTTATGTGCACACGACATTTCTCCATTGTCACGGGCGGCCCTGGCACAGGCAAGACCTATACCATCGCACGTGCAGTGAAATTGATGCTGGACAAGAACCCTAAGCTAAGAATCGGTATCGCGGCGCCTACAGGCAAGGCAGCCGCCAGAGTAGGTGAATCCATGGAGCAGCAGGCGCAGCAACTGCAACTGGAAAACAAACTGCAAACATCCACAATTCATACATTGCTTGGCTCGGAATATGACTTTGTCACATTCAAGCACAACCAGTCAAATCCACTGGAACTGGACTGGCTGATTGTGGACGAGGCCAGCATGATAGACCTGCCACTCATGGCGAAAATGTTGCAGGCACTGCAAAAGGATTGCCACCTGACTTTGGTAGGCGATGCAAACCAACTTGCCTCGGTGGAAATGGGACGCGTGTTCGGTGACCTTTGCCGAATGCCGCAACTTGCCACCTGCATCGCCATGCTAAATGAAAGCAGCCGTTTTCCACAAGGCGGCGAAATTGACAGGTTGTCCGAGGCAGTCAAGAATGGTGACAGCGAAAGTGCCCTGCGGGTACTGCATGATCCAGGCAATACGCTCATTCATTGCTACAAGCCTATGGATGTGGCGAGCCTTAATGCAAAGATACAGGAACTTTTTGGAGAACGCTTTGCGGGACAGACCACTGTCAAAGGCGCATTGGAAACCATAAACGACTGCCGTATTCTTTGCGCAGTGCGTCGGGGACCGTATGGATGCGAAAGGCTAAATGCGAAGGCAATTAAATTGCTGGGGGAGAAATGCCCTGTCCCAGTCATGATTACAAAAAACAACCGCTCCCTGGAAGTGAATAACGGCGACGTGGGCGTAGTCATGCCAAAGGACGAGGATAGTTTCTGGATGCCAAAGGGCAATGGTGAGGCAACAAGCCTGCCAATGGAACTGCTGCCTGATAGGGAAACTTCCTTCGCCATCACAATCCACAAGTCCCAGGGCTCGGAATACAAGGACGTGATTATTGTACTGCCTCCTGTGGCAGAAAGCGGCAATGCAGTTTCCCTGCTGACCAGGGAAATACTCTACACCGCCATCACCCGCACTGTAAAACAGGTATTCATCTTCGCAGATGATGAAACTATACGCAAATGCTGCGAAAACGAAATCCAGCGCGTGACTGGATTGAAGTAGATATCCACTGATGACTAGGTATGTGCGCGGCCATTTGGCCGCGCATTCAGGACGCTTGACTTCCAATTGCTCTTGGATGTTCCGATACAAAGGCCAAAAGGAAGTCCTGCGTCCTGAGTGCGCGGCCAATGGCCGCGCACATACCTACCATGGGGAACACAGCAAATCCCCAAAATATAAAATAGAATACCGCGAAAATATAAAATGATGTCTATCGGAGAGCAAAAATCCTCATTCATTTATGCTTGGTTCAGGAATGATGTATTCTGGAAAATTCAATATCAGATATTTCTGGACCTCATTATGAAAAGAAACAGTGAATGAAAGCAGTTTTTCCATGTCTTCATTTGATATGACATTAGTTTGATTATACTCCAAAACATTTCGTTGCATACGGCAGGAATTGAGATAGGCGGCATAATTAGTCCAATTTTGTCCTGGAATCTCTTTCAAGGCCATTATAGTCCGATAGTGTGCCAGATTGTTTTCGGGACGATAGCCTTGGGTGTATAATATGATGCAGCAAAGTTTCAATGCGGCATTATATGTTATGCCGAATTTCCAATCCAAGGAAAGCCCTTGCGTTGTAGCGTCACTCAAGTCCCTTTTTACGATATCCATAAGGCCTGATATTTCCTGGATATCTGTTTTATGCGGTTTAAGCCAGCCGTTTTCCTGCCAGTCTTTCAAGCTCATTTTTCCCTCCTTTCAGAAATATCTTAGGAGAATGCAGAATATTTTGGACAAAGTGGTCATTGCTTGCGCATTTGTCCTTAAAAGTCTTTGGCGTAATAAGGAATGGATTTATCTCCCTATTACTGATGTCCGATGCAGGCAAAAGTGCTTCGCTGACATCAAGAAATGTGCATGAGCCAATGACAAATAGGTCGATATCGCTATTTGCCTTGGCTGTACCATCTGCTTCAGAGCCATAGATGAAAATGCAGTCTGTATTCAATTGGGACATCATGCGACGTATTTTCCCGTGGAAGCCCTCTGCTTTGTCAACCAAATCACATAGTATTGGAAAAAATTTGGAAGCCTTGTCCGCATAATATTGAGTGCACCCCTTAACCTCTTGTTTACAGACAAGTTTTAATTGATGAAAATGCTTAAGTTCCTTATGCAATCCAGGTGCTGACAACCCGGTGTCTCTAGCCAACTGGCGTAAATAATATCTAGGTGCATCAGGTGTAAATAGCCATGTTAGAATGACAGCTTTTGTTTGCGAATTGAAAAGTTGCTCAAGCATTTTGAGATAACATCCTACTTATGTGTTAGCCATAAGTTAACACAATTGCTTGAGTTTGCAAACTTGTCAATACAGTTGATAGTCTTTTTTCACTGTCAAATCTGCATCCAGGGGCAGCCAATGTGCGCCTGGGGCCAGACCTTCTGCACAAGCAGGGACCTTTGCATCGCCCTTCCATCTGCGGAACAGCTGGCACTGCCCAATGCGCCTGACAGACCAGCCCCTCACATACAGGCTCGCCAGTTCCGCAGAAGTTAGGTAGCACGCGCCTTCCTTGTCCAATGTCTGAAGCAATGCCTCCAGCCTACCATAGTTCGCCTCGTCTCTTGCCTCGTTCAGGCTGCAGTAGTTGTTCCTGTGCATGGAGATGATGGCAGGCTCCTTGTAGAAGCGATGCGCATTGTGAATGGTACGAAGCACTTCCTCCAGCGGAGTGCCCACTTCGCAGAACACATTTCTGGTCAGATATGCGCAATCAGCCATTGGACGGCAGTCCCCGATATGGGCATACACGTCCTGCATATTCCAGGGCTTGTTATAGTACACGACCACATCGCCTGAATTGACACGGCAGTTCTTCAGTGAAACCGCAACGCATCCCATGGCCTGCCACAGCAGTTCCGTTTCTGGGAAGGCATCGCTGGTGATCGCCGCCGCTGGATACCGGCCAAATGCCTGGCGGAAACGCTCGAAGCCAGTTACGATGAAGTCCATCTGCTCGGAAATGCTGTATCCGTGGTATTCAGGCAGGTGCTTGCCCTGATAATACGTGCCCAAGGCAAACAGTTTCCGCGCCAAATCACCGTCCTTAGAGTCCTCACGGAGCAATTCCAGCCACAGGCGCGGGCTTGTATGGTGCAGCATGGCATGGTATTCAGGACACCATACCCCCTGGTCAATGCCGTCCCGCATTGCATCCAGTATGCCTTCGCCATTCCAGCCTGGGGGGAAGCCCTCGCAAATTGGGATATCCTTGTACAGCGTGAAACCGCTGTCCTCAATTGCCTTGAAATCGGGATTACCCGTGCATGTGAATGCAGTGAACACTGGCGGCACGCCATCCGCTCCTGCGTGCGATGCAAGCAATTTGAACAGCCGTTGCAAGTCGGCAGGCGTTTCCAGGCGTGAGGAATAAAAAGCCGTGGATTCGGATTCAGCAAGGATGCGCTTGTATTCATCCACCTTATCTTTGTTTGGCAGCACCTCGCAGGCGCACCAGTCATCGCTCTCGATGACGACAATCGGGCATTCCTTCAGATCAGGCTCAAAATGGCGTTCGTATTTCATGGTTGTGCTTATCTTAGTTGTTTCATGATTGAGGCGGCGCAGTTGCTGGTGATGGAATCCACACCGTCTGCAATGAGCTCTCTGGCACGGTCGGCGTTGTCAATTGTCCAAGACGCGAAGAAGAAACCCGCGTCCTTGACTTGGGAGATGAAGTCCCTGTTCACCATGCGGGGCATGGAGTACAGGTCAATGCCGTCAGCCTTGCAGTCCTTCAGTTTCTGTATGAGGTTCTTTGCGGTGATGGGGTTTTCGTCCGAGCAGCTGGAAAGCCAGAGCGTGCGCAGCGAGGGGCGTTGCTGTTTGGAGGCAAAGCAGACCTCCTGACCGAAGCAAATCATGGTAATGCGCTCCTGTGAAATACCAGACGCATCAATGATGTCATACATGGCAGGGATGATTTCCACGTTGCCGCGCTTGATTTCAATGTATATTTGCATGTTGCCCTTGAGGCATTCCATGGTCTCCTTGAGCAGCGGGATTTTTTCACCTGCGTATTGCGCCTTGCCATTGGAGAAATCCCAACTGCGCAGGGTATTGAAGTCAGTGGCGGTGACCAGCGCATCATGCCCAGAGGTGCGTTTTGCATTTTCATCGTGGCAGCACACCACCTTGCCGTCGGACGTGAAGTAGATGTCGCATTCGATGCCGTCCGTGCCCCGTTCCGCCGCAAGCCTGAATGCGGATAATGTGTTTTCGGGTGCATCGCAGGATTCGCCTCTGTGTGAAATGAAAGTGACTGACATGATCTGTTTCTCCTTGATTTGCTATAATTTCAAAAGCCTTCTGGCGTTTTTATGTGCGATTTTCTGGAATGCCTCTTCAGAAAGGGAGCCTTCCTGCTTGAGTTCCAGAAGGAAACTGTCCATGCCTAGGATGCCGCCCGCCGTGCAGATATCGGTTCCGTACATGAGCCTGTCCTGGAATTCGTTGAGGAATTTTATTGCGTTGTCCTTGTCCCTGGTCAACGCAAAGAATGCGCTGCCTGCGGAAAGGTCAGCCCACATGTTCGGATATTCCCTGAATATCCTGTACAAGGTGCCCTCGCCGTGCACGGGATGCTTTATGTAGCAGCGCCCACGGTCGTCACCTGGCTCCAATTTGGCGATTTCATGCCAATATGAGGGACCATGTCCCACAATTGTCAACTTGGGGAATTGCTTGAGGCAATACTGCAGCTGCGGCAGTCCCTCATCGTCATAGAGTCCGTATGTACCGCCGATTCTGGTCGAAATATCGAATGTCAGCGGAAAGCCGAATTCCTCGACTTGTTTGAAGAAATTAAGCACCAGCGGATCCTTGAATGGCAAATTTGGCATGAATTCGCCTATTCCCTTGTAGCCATGTTCCTTGTACCAGGAAAGCCATGGAGAGAAGTCTGTTTTGGGTGAGTTGCCGATGCCACGTGGATCCAGATTGCAGAATGGAATGAAACGTCCTGGATAGCGCTTGCATGTTTCAAGTATTTCCTCATTTGACTGCGGCAGATATACCTCTGGTCCAATCAGCGGCATAAGCGCACCACATTCAATCTGGTGTTCATCGTATATGTCAATGATATCTTGTGGAGTGGCAAATTGGGTTACGCCATCCTGCCTGGGACCAGGAAAGAGATAGGCATGAACATGCATGTCAATAAACATAATTTTCTCCTGCGTTAAATATTACCCATTGAAAACAGGGATAATATAACCACTTATGTATGTTTCCAAACGCCACTGGCCTCAATGTGAGCGCCGAAGCGGCATTCATTCAGGTTGAGCAACCTACAAGGCAGGGTTCAGGCATCTCCTCACGCCACCGGCATCAATGTGAGCGCCGAAGCGGCGCTCACTCAGGTTGAG
Source organism: Victivallales bacterium (assembly GCA_017450525.1). Taxonomy (GTDB): domain Bacteria; phylum Verrucomicrobiota; class Lentisphaeria; order Oligosphaerales; family Oligosphaeraceae; genus RGIG3456. The sequence goes on from JAFSTJ010000367.1 coordinate 7,140, forward strand.
CAACCTACAAGGCAAGGTTCAGGCATCTCCTCACAGGTTGGCCAACCTGTGCGGAGGTCCAACTGACGAAAACATACAAGTTGCTCAACCTGAATGGGCGCCGCGTCGGCGCCCATACGGCCGCCATTGGCGCATGGAAACACAATGATTGCATATTTGCAGTTGCTGGTATGTAAAAAAGAATGAATTGCATTATATTACGCCAATCTTTTGTAATTTCCTACATAAACTAGCATCAAATGACAGACAATCCCGTAAAAGTTTATTTTCTTGGGTCGGGTGCCATAAGCATACCCGTACTCGATGGGCTTTTGCGGTCTGAAGAAGTCAAGGTTGTCGGCGTCGGCTCGCAATGCAAGATTCAGAAGGATGCAAGCAAGCCAATCCGCACAATGACAACGCCGTTGATAAAGCACTGCGATGAAATTGGTCTGGAAGTTGACAAGTTGGCAACCGTGAACAATGAGGCATACCACCAGCGCTTCAAGGATAGCGGCGCGGAGATTCTAGTTGTCGCTTCCTTTGGCCAGATACTCAAGCCTGCCTTGCTTGCACTGCCGCAATTCGGGTGTCTGAACGTGCATGCCTCGCTGCTTCCAAAATACAGAGGAGCCGCCCCAGTAATAGCCGCCGTGCTAAATGGAGATGCAGTGACTGGCGTGACATTCATGGAAATGGAAGCTGGTCTGGACACAGGCGGAAGTTACGAGATGCTGGAACTTGAGATTGAGAAAGGCGAGACAGCGGCGGATTTGGAAATGCGCCTGGGCGAATTGGCAGGACAGAACATAGGACGTGTAATCTGGGACATTGCCCGAAACAACAAAAAGCCAACGCCACAGCCAAGTGAAGGCGTTTCCTACGTTGGCAAGGTGAAAAAAGAGGACGGCATTGTAAATTGGGACTGCAATGCGGAAAGAATTGTCAACATGATTTCCGCATACGCGGCATGGCCTTCTGTCTGCGCCAGAATACCAGCCAGGAACGGCAAGACCAAGGTGATTAAAATTACAAAGGCAAAATGCATAGAACTTAATTGCAAGGGCAGCAAGCCAGGCGATATACTCGCCTTTGGCAAAGACGGAATATTGGTGGCCTGCAGGGGAAGTGCGTTGCGCATTGAAGAACTAACGCCCACAGGTGGAAAGGGACACATGACTGCCAGCGATTATTTGCGAGGCTCGCCCATCCCACCAGATTGCCCCAGAATGTGCGATTTTGCTTCAGGAGATTGATTTATTCTTATGAAACAGATTCTTATTAACAGCGAGGAGATGCAAACTCGTGTAGCTGTTGTCGTTGATGGCGTTCTGCATGACTTTTTCATGGAACGCAAATCACGGGACCAAATGGTTGGTTCCATTTACAAAGGCGTTATCCGCAACCTGGAACCATCGCTCCAAGCCGCTTTCGTTGATATCGGCGTCGGCAAAAACGCATTTCTGCACTACTGGGACATGATTCCAGCAACCCAGGATATGCTGGAGGGGGATGGCGATGTAGAGGAAGACGACAGGGACGAGGAAATACCCCCAGCAACTCCACAGCCACGCAAGCAGACACCACAGGTGCTGGAAGTGCAAATGGAGGAGGAACGCGCCCCGAAGCCGCAGCACCAAAGATGGCGCAGACATTCACGAAAAGGGCAGCAAAAACAACTAGAGGTGCAAGCACAGCCACAGCCGCCAGTTGAAAAGGAAAACAAGGGGTTCTTTGCCAGATTGTGTAGCCTGTTCAGCAGAAAGAATGATAAGAAGCCAGAGCCTCCAGCCCCTGTTCAGGAACCACCAAAGAAAAGCAATAACCAGCAACAGCAGCAAAGGCAAAAGCAGCAACAACAACAGCAGCA
>JAFSTJ010000368.1 GCA_017450525.1 Victivallales bacterium
CCGCTGGCTTCAGACATCGGAGCCGCTGGCTTCAGACATCGGAGCCGCTGGCTTCAGACATCGGAGCCGCTGGCTTTAGACACTGTAATCGGAGCCGCTGGCTTCTGACATCGGAGCCGCTGGCTTCAGACACTGTAATCGGAGCCGCTGGCTTTAGCCAGCGGAAAAGGCAAGCTTTGCCAGAATTTTTACAATTATCTCTCACCTCAAATAACCAACAAATAGGAGAATGTCAAATGGGACTTATTGAAAGATTAGAGAAAGTCAAGATCGTGCCAGTGCTGGTCTTGAACAGCCTGGAAGAGGGAATGAAGGTTTGCGCGGACCTGCATAACAACGGTCTGACCGCTGCGGAAATCACATTCCGCACCAGCGCGGCTGAAGAAGTCATACGCGAGGCATCAAAGGCGTTTCCCGACATGCTAATTGGCGCTGGCACTGTGCTCAACATCGTTGATTTGCACCGCGCATTTGCCGCAGGCGCCAGTTTCGCCGTGGCGCCTGGCTTCAACCCCGTGGTCGTCAATGAGGCGCGCCATTGCGGGTTTGACTTCGCGCCTGGCGTCTGCACCCCCAGCGAGGTTGAGCAGGCGCTGTATGCGGGCTGCAAGCTACTGAAATACTTCCCAGCGGAGGCGGCGGGCGGCACGGCCATGCTCAAGTCCATCATCGCCCCATACAAGCATCTTGGCGTGCGCTTCATGCCGACTGGCGGCGTGAAGCCCGCAAATGTGGAGAGCTACCTGGAAATACCCGAGGTAGCCGCAGTGGGCGGCACCTGGCTCAACAAGTGCCCTGTCGAGGTCATCAAGGAAGCAGTCGCAATCGCCTCCAAATACGTAAAATAAGCCATAAGGAGAAAATACATGAAAAAGCTACTAATAATTGCATTGGCATTGACAATTTGCGCATTCAGCCAAGAGGCAACGGCACCTGCAGCACAGGAGGCACCAGCAGTTGCCAAGCCCACCTGGATATGGGACGGAGCAGAATGCCAAGTCTCTGACAAGTACAGCACGAAGGTATGGTACAACCAAGGCAAGATGCCTCTGTTCAAGGCGAATGAGGACGGCAGTTTCACATCCAGCGGTCCAGCAACCCGTTTCATGACATTGGAGCCAGGGCAGTGGCTGGTATTCGAGATGCTTTCATCAAAGCATCTACCCACAGGCAAGTACCATGCATGGTCCTTGCATTTCAGAAAGGAAGGCATCGGCAAGCTGGCAGGCAATGTTGTCACAGTGCCTACAGGCCTGTACACAATGCAGTTGTCTGACATCAAGGAAAAGGTCAACTCATCCATGAACTTCTACAACTACAACATGGAATTGACCCTCAAGTACATCAAGATGGTCAAGGAGCCAGAAAACTACATCGGTGTCGAATATGAAGGTGGCAAGGACCGCATTGAGGTTGGCGACACATTCAAGGTCGTCCTTAAGTTGGCTCAGCCATGCGAGGACGTGACATGCAAAGTCATGGCTGACATCGGCTCTGGCATAACTGCCTACAGCATCAACGGAAAGGACAACATCGAACTGGAGGCACAGGACGATGACTGCAAGCTGTGGACCGCCACAGTCACCGTCAAGTCCCTGCCACCCACAACAGCAAAGAAGAGATACGGCAAGAGAAGCGTGATGCTGAAGGCCAGCGTGCTTGGCAGCAAGTTCAGCACACCAATCTACACCTACATTCCATACGCATTCGGTCCCGCACCTGAAAAGAAGGCACAATAACACATAAGGAGGCCACGCACTATGAAAAAACTTTTGACATTCTTCGCAATGGCATGCCTCTGCGCAATGGCAATCAACGTGGACGGCAAGCTGGATGAGGCGGATTGGGCAAGCGCCAAGAAATACAGCGGCTTCACTGTGCCTGAAGGCATGATGAGAGGCAGCACCAACATCCCAAAGGCAAACACCGAATTCCAGATTCTCCAGAAACAGGATGCAATCTACATTGGCGTCAAGTGTTTTGAATCGGACATGAACAGGCTGAAGTCCACACCAGCTGGCGGCCTTTGGGGAACCGATGCCATCGAGCTGTTCCTGGTGCCTGACGGCAGCACCCAGGAATACTATCAGTTCCTGGTGACATACACCAACTACACCTACGCGATGTACTACGCGGAAGGCGGCAACATACAGCCCGACCGCTACGGCCCGATCTGGAAGACCGCAGTCAACTCCGACAAGGACTTCTGGACCATAGAAATCGAACTGCCTCTGACCGCATTCTACATGACTAGGCAGAACATCTGGAAGGATGAATGGCGCGTGAACGTATGCCGTTGCAGAAGCGCAGTGGTTTCGGAGCGCTCGTCCTGGTCGCCGCTGAAGCGGGCCTACAGGGAACTACACAACTTCAAGACCATCAAAGGCTTCCCCATTCGCCCTGCGGAAGACTATGTCTATGTGTCCGATGCGGAAGCGGATGTAACTGGACAGGAGAACAACCAGCCCAAGGGCAGCCTGGAAGTCAAGGTCCAGTTGGACAAGGGCGGCGACTTCGTCTTCTTCGGCAAGAACGTAAAACTGAAGGCAGGCCAAAACACGCTGACCACGCCCTACACCTTTGAAAAGTCAGGCCGTAACCAGGTGCGCATTGACCTGAAGCGGGCCTCCGATGGAAAGGACTTCGGGCGCTTCTTCCCAATCATCGCCACCTTCGTGCCAATCAAGGTGAATTTCACGTTGCCAGAATACCGCCGCAACTTCTATCCAGGGCAGGACTACAGCAAAGTGGCGGGCACAGTTGTCCGCGCGGGCAAAGATCCAGTAACTGTGACGCTGGAAGGCGCTGGTCTTGCGAAGAAGACACTCACACTTAAGGGCGACAAGCTGTCTTTCGAGTTTGACACATCCAAAATGGAGGAAGGCGAGGCATTTCTGACCGCCAAGTGCGGCCAATACGAAATCAAGGAGAAGATCCGCCGCCTCAAGCCATCTGGCAAGCGCACATCCTGGATTTCAGGAGGAAACCTGATTGTGGACGGAAAGCCTGTTCTGCGCCGCAATATGTACGCCGAATACTACATGGGCGGCGAGGCTTTCAAGGAAAAGTATGACAATGACGACCTCTGCCAGACCAAGGACATTCGCGGTGTTGGCGGCTGGGTGGAGCCTGCACGCCTGGTGAAGGGCATAGAATCCAAGGAGGCCACAAGGGACGTATATCCCTGCAAGGAATACTGGGATGCGCTGGACAAGACCATCGAGAAGGCTAAAAAGGGCGATGGCGTTTACTACTACATCTCAGACGAGCCCGAGTGCCGCAACGTGTCCCCCGTCTATCTGAAG
>JAFSTJ010000369.1 GCA_017450525.1 Victivallales bacterium
GTCTATTCCCGTCTTTCTCAAACCCGCATGTCAGTATCAGGTCATAGTAAACCTGTGGGAAATGCCTGCGTTCAAGGATATCCTCCAGGAACAGCAGCATATCCCCTGCAGTTGAAAAACAACTGCCGTTGCCTGTCGGGAAACCGCAGTAGAAGCATGTGTTATCATTATGTTCTCCTGCTGGTCTATTTGGAAACCAAAGTTCGACTTCGTCCGGGCCGAAGCCTGGTGCGTTCCATTGGGTCCGCCTCATTCCCAACGGTTCCCAGATTAAAGTCCTTGCCAGCGTCTCCAAATCCATGCCGCTTGTCTTCTCGGCAATCTTGCCCAGCAAAATGAAGTTGTAGCAGGAATACTCAAATGCCTGAAGACGGGGGCGAACTGGACGCTTGTTGAACAATTCACGGTTGAACACCTCCATATCGGCAGATTCGTAGGGCTTTCTGTTGTCAAAACCGCTGGCATGCATGGCCAGATCCCGTACAGTGATGTCGCAGTTCTGCTCACAATATTCGGGAAGATAGCGCGCAAATGGCGAATCAGGCTTCAATTTGCCTTGCGCGGCCAGCAGTGCACAGCACCCCGCAGTGAAAACCTTTCCCACCGATGCCATATCAAACCTGGATGCGGCTGACATATCTTTTTCAGTAGGATGAATGCGTTGTTTGCCCAAAGTCGTAATTTTCCTGCTTCGGTTTTCAGTGAACACACATCCCTGAATCAGCCCCGATTCAATCTGTTTCAAGGCCTCTTCCGATGCGGCAAGATGCCGTGTTTCATTTTCCATGCAAAACCTCCTGTAATTTAAAGGAAATTGCCCATGGCGCAGCTGCGCCCGCCATCTATCATGTAGTTGCAGCCTGTGATGAACGAGCCTTTGTCAGAGCAGACATACATTATCAAATCCACCACTTCCCTGGGTTCCGCCGCACGACCAAGCAAGGTTTTCATATTCGCCATGGCAGGACGCGTCAGCACTGGCCCAGGAGAAATGCAGACGGAGCGCACGCCATGGGACGCCCCGTAGTTGGCAATGCCCTTGCTAAGTCCTATCATGCCGCATTTCGAAGCCGTGTAGTCCAGCCCCATTGCGCCTGTCACGCCGTCCACGGAGCCCATGTTGATGATGACGCCGTAATTCTGCTCGAACATCTTGCCCAGCACGGCGCGTACAAACAGAATGGCGCCCTTCAGGTTCACATCCACTCCCCATTCTATGCTCTCTGGCGAGGCATTCAGGAAACCGCCCGATTGTTTGCAGACACGCTGGGAATTGCCGCCTGCCGAGTTCATCAGATAATCTATCCGCCCGTATTTTTCAAGCGCCAGATTTACCGCATGCTCAATCTGGTCATACTTGCGTATATCGGCCTGTACGCCAATGGCGCTGCCTCCATCCTGCCTGATGGCTTCCGCAGCAGCCTCCACTGCCTCGGCATTTACGTCCACCAGCACCACATTGGCCCCTTCTTTCGCCATCTTCTGCAAGAAAAGCAAAGCCATTCCTGATGCAGCACCAGTTGCAATTGCAGTTCTTCCTTTGAATTCAGGATATTCCATCTTCTTCTCCTAATTGTTTATGAAGCCAATTTCAAAACTATCGCGCCAAACCGCAAACTGTCGGGTGCCGCTGGCGAAAGCCAGCGGAAAAGGTTTGCCATACCAAGAGTTTTTGGATAAAACACCGTCCACTTATGATTCTAGATCATTGACATCCCAGTGTAAGTGCTCCATCACGCCTTTGAAGGAGCGAATTGTGGGCTGATGGTATGACTGGTTCGGCGAATAATCATGCACGGCAAACTCAATGGACGCACCTAGTTTAGGGCCTATATAGCGGATAAAACGCCCGTATTGCCCGCCGCCAAGGAAAACAAATGGCTTGTCCAGTTCCTTGTGCAATAACAGCAGCGTCCTCACGCCTTCCAGCATTGCCTTTTCCGTGCCCATTGCCACAACGATTTTCAGTATGTCCGCGCCTCGCGAGGATTGTTCCTGCAGATGCTCCAGCACTTCCTCCGCACTTCGCTCGGTATTTGTCATGTGCGAGGACATCAGCACTTTCGCGCCCAGTTCGTGAATGCGGGAAATCAAATCCTTCTGCTTTTCAATTGCAGCGGGATCATGTGTCAGTTCCAAGGGCGATGGATTGTAAAGATCTCCAATGACATCAATCACCTCCGCACCAGCCTTGGCCGCCAACAGCAGATACTGCTGCCGCGCCTCGTCATCCTCACCCAGGAAACGGTCATTGCGGTAGTCAATGAACATGAACGGCAACCGCACTGTTCTCATCAGCGAGCGGAAGTTCTCCTCCGTCCGCTGTTCCAGCGGCATCCTCTGCAATTCCACGGCAAGCGCATCGGCTCCATCCATTTCAGCGGACCGTGCCAAGGCAACGGCCTCGCCAATACTTTCAGGCGAATACAGCAAGGTAATTGCCGCATCCTGGCGATTGAAAAAAGAATGTTTCATATTCTGCCTCCGTATATTCTTGGACCTTCCGTCAAAAGCGCTTGCGCTGCGTAGGGATTGTCTTACGTATGCCTTGCAGCCTGTCCAATGCTGCCGCAAGTGTAGCCTCCTGCTTGGCAAAATGGAAGCGGATGTAGCGCTGCTCGTCTTCACGGAAGAAACTGGAACCAGGCACTGCGCCTACTCCTGTATATTGCGCCAGCGCCTCGCAGAACGCCAAGTCGCTGTCGTATCCGAATTCCGAAATGTCCACCAGCACATAATATGCGCCCTGGGGTTCCGTATGTGGCAACTGGCACTTGTCTAGCCCCTTGAGGAAGAACTCGCGGCGCACGGCATATTCGTCCCGCAAAGCATCATAGTAGTCATAGCCGAACTTCAGTCCAGTTATCGCCGCGGCCTGAAGTGGCGCTGGCGCCCCTACCGTCAGGAAATCGTGAACTTTCTTCACCGTGTCGATAATGTGCGGCGAAGAAATCACATATCCCAGACGCCAGCCTGTTATGGCGTAGGTCTTGGACAGCGAACTACATGAAAGCGTACGCTCCCACATGCCTGGCAATGACGCAAAATAAACGTGCTCATAAGGGCGATACACGATGTGCTCATAGACTTCATCAGTAATGACAAATGCATCGTACTTTTCCACCAATTCTGCTATGCACATTAGTTCATCGCGGGTAAATACCTTGCCACATGGATTTGAGGGATTGCAGAGAATCAGCGCCTTGGCACCCTGCTTGAACGCAGCCTCCAGCACTTCTGGCGAAAAGGAAAAGTCAGGCGGGACCAATGGCACATAAAGTGGCTCCGCACCAGAAAGGATGGCATCCGCGCCGTAATTCTCGTAGAACGGCGAAAACACAATGACCTTGTCACCTGGGTTGACCACACTCATCATCGAGGCTATCATGGCCTCCGTGCTGCCGCATGTAACTACTATCTCACGCTCGGGGTCAACAGGATGCCCCATGAAATGGCTTTGCTTAGCAGCCAGCGCCTCACGAAAATCCTTGGCGCCCCAGGTTATGGAATACTGGTGCACATTCTCATTCTTCAATTCCGCAAGACGCTCCGTAATTGCCTTGGGCGGCGGAAAATCAGGGAAGCCCTGGGACAAATTGATGGCGCCATACTGCATGGATATGCGCGTCATGCGGCGAATGACTGAATCGGTAAACGTGGCGGTCCTATCTGATAACTCTGGCATGATTAAATCCTCTTATGTGGCCTTCTGCACAACTGCCGCATAAAATATACGCCAAAAATCATTTTGCCATAAGTGGCAAAGTAATTATATTTAACCCGTTTAAATGGGCAAATGGCATTCCTGCGTCCTGAGTGCGCGGCCGCGCACATAAACAAGGGGCGAATGGCATTCCTGCGTCCTGAGTGCGCGGCCAATGGCCGCGCACATAAACAAGGGGCGAATGGCATTCCTGCGTCCTGAGTGCGCGGCCAATGGCCGCGCACATACACAAGGGGCAAATGGCATTCCGGCGTCCTGAGTGCGCGGCTCA
>JAFSTJ010000370.1 GCA_017450525.1 Victivallales bacterium
ATAATTATGTTCTCATCCGTGATAAATTTGCGTAAATATAACCTGCTTTTGTTTTTCTTGTATAAAGTTATGGAAAATTTCACACAGATATCCCATAACTTTTGTAATGGGCCAATCTCCCCTATGTGTTTCCATGAGCCAGGCTCATGGAAACACAAGGCCATGATACTCACGCTAACAACGCTGTTCCCGCCAATGTCCCCCGAGTGGGACGCCGCTTGCTCATAGTGAATGTTTCCGATGGCAAACTTGTTTTTCCCTAAAATATGATATAGTTTAAATCATAAATCATATCAAATCACTGTGTTCATCTTATAGGAGCATATATGCTGCTGGAAAATTTATTATGGCAATCGCCAAGCGCCATCAGCGCAGGCACATTGCCTGTGCGCGCCACTAGTTTTTCCTTCGACAACGAAAAGGACGCCTTGGAGGCCGCAGGAACTCAAGACCACGGCACATACTGCCTCTCACTTAACGGAATATGGAAATTCCACTATCTGGAAAAACCCGACTGCCTGACAGACGCCGAACTGGACGCAGAATGCGCCACATGGAACGACATCAAGGTGCCCTGCCCCTGGACTATGCAAGGCTATGACAGGCCACACTACACAAACGTGCAGATGCCATACCCGCAAATGCCTCCACATGTGCCTGCTCAAAACCCAACTGGAATATACCGCCGGTCATTCTCCCTGCCAAAATCATGGAAAAAACGCCGTGTCATATTGCATTTTGACGGTGTGGAAAGTTGCTTTGCGCTCCGTGTCAACGGCAAGGACGCTGGTTTTGCCAAGGATTCGCGGGGCGCAATTGAATTTGACATCACGGATTTCTGCCGTGAGGGTAGCAATGAACTCGCCATCGTGGCCATTAAATGGTCTGACGCCAATTTCATAGAGGACCAGGACATGTGGTGGCACGGCGGCATTGTCAAGGATGTGATGCTGCTGAGTCGCCCTGAAACGCATATATCCGATGTCTTTGCCAGTACCACACTTGATGAGGATTGCAGAAAGGGTGTCCTGAAAGTTCAAGGTTCCGTGCGTTTTGAGGTACCTGCCGAGGCAAGCAAGAACTGGCGTTTCCGCGTGAGGCTGTATGCGCCTAACGGTAAATTGCTTAGGGGCTTTCCTCGCGAATGCAGCGCCGCAGGATATCGCGTGGACGACGCGCCAGCCTCGCCCCTTGTTCCAGATGACATGGTGCAATGCACGTTGCCTAATGTAAAGGCATGGAGCGCGGAGCATCCTGTTCTATACAAACTCAGCGTCGCCCTTGTTAATCTTGATGGACAGGAAGTGGAATACACGGCTTACCGCGTGGGTTTCAGACGTGTAGAAATCAAGGACAGAAAACTTCTCATCAATGGAGAACCTGTGGAAATCCACGGTGTCAACAGACACGAAAGCAATCCACGCACAGGACGAAGCGTGACAAGGGAGGACATGGAACGTGACCTTAAAATGATGAAACGCTTCAACATCAACGCCATAAGGACATCCCATTATCCAGATGCCCCAGAATTCTATGACCTCTGCGACGAGTACGGCTTCTATGTTTGGGACGAGGCAAATCTTGAACACCATGCCTTCTATCGCTCCTTGTGCAGAAATCCAGAATGGGCACCAGTATTTACCGAAAGAGCCACGCGCCTCCTGGAAAGGGACAAAAATCATCCGTCGATTCTCGTATGGAGCCTGGGCAACGAATCTGGCCACGGCCCGAACCAAGCAGCCATGGCTGGTTACATCCGGCATAGGGATCCGTCGCGCCTAATTCACTATGAGGGCGCAATCTACAGCCCGAACCACGAAACAGTGCCAGGAAAAAACATGTTTCTGACTGACATTGTGGGCCCCATGTACCCGCCAGTTGAAAAACTCCGCGAATGGAGCCTCATCGCCATTAATGACCCGCGCCCCTACATTATGTGCGAATATTCCCACGCCATGGGCAACAGCAATGGCGAACTAAAAGACTACTTCGAGGTATTTGAGAGTTGCGAAGGTATCCAAGGCGGGTTCATCTGGGAGTGGTGCGACCATTCCTTGTACCAGAAAACTCCCGACGGAAAGGAATACCTTGCATACGGCGGCGATTTTGGAGATGCGCCCAATGACGGCAATTTCGTTTGCGATGGTCTGGTTGGAGCGGAACGGGATGTGCATCCAGCCCTATATGAATACAAGTACCTCTCCCAGCCAGTGCGCTTCAAGGCACTGGACCAGGAAAATTATGTTTTCGAACTGGAAAACAAGCAGTATTTCAGCGATTTCATTGCTTTCATTCTTCAATATGATTTCTTGGTGGATGGAAACGTCATATCCAGCCGAAAAATGCCCTTGCCAAAGGTGGCTCCACGTTTTGGAACCAAGGCGCAAATCAAACTTGTTACTCCTGATTTTTCAAGGTATCACGGCAAGGCGGCTCACGTGACGATGCGTCTCCTACTTAGACACCAACAGCCATACGCAGACGCTGGCTTTGAGGTGGCACACGAGCAGTTCGCCCTTCCTGTCCGCCTTACCCCCGCAAAAGTGTCACGCATCCGCGCTACCTGCGCAATTGAGGAAACGGACAATGCACTTGTCCTAAAGACTGAACAACTTTCCATGGAAATTCAGCGCAGCACAGGCAGTGTCAACTGCCAAATGGACAAAGTTCTGCTTGATGGTCCAGAGCCATATTTCTTCAGGGCTCCCATTGACAATGACGGCTTCAAAGTTCCGCGCCTCACCTTGCGCAAATGGGCATTGGACAGTTGGCGCAAACTTGGCTATGACCATACGGAAACCAGGCTTGCCTCCCTTGTTGCCAAAGACAAGACCATTATCATGGAACGCCTAATCACAGCGCCTGGCATTCCAGGCACATCCATTCGCCATATTATGCGCGTGACTGCTCTTTGCGATGGACGCATCAAGGTTGAAAACTGTTTTAAGATCCCCCGCGAGTACAAGGACCTTCCGCGCGTGGGCCTGCGTTTTAGGCTGCCGCTTGCCCTTGACACAGCGGAATACATTGGACTTGGTCCCCACGAGAATTATCGGGACCGCAATGCCTCCACACTTTTTGGGCATTACATTGTGCCCTTCAGTGAATTGCCAGGCCATTACGTGATGCCCCAAAGCGCAGGCAACCGAACTGGCGTGCAGAAATTGACCTTGCGGGGAAAAACGGCGTCAATTATAATTGAGGCAGAGAACGCCCCCGTTGAATTCTCGGTTCTTCCATATAGCGACGAGGAGATTTTCGGCGCACGCCATTGGCACGAACTTGGAAAGCAGAAACACTGGCATCTACACCTTGACGCAATTCAACGCGGCATCGGAACCAGCAGTTGCGGCCCATTCCTAAACGAACGGTACTTCGTGCCAACTGGCACCTTCCACTTGGATTTCACAATTGAGTTGTAATAGTTCGGTGCACGTGGCGAAAGCCGGGTAAATACCATGTAAGACGCGGACTTTCTCCCTGAACACCCGACTTTCCACAGTTCTTCAGCGCTCGCATAAATGCTAGCGCAAGTCAAATACAACAAATCCTGGCAGAGATGCCATTCGCACGGCGTCAATCTGGCGTGAAACTTCGTTGTCATCCAGGCGGCATGGCGTAAGGCCAATGCCTGGCACCAGGCGTTCTCTGCCACCAACAACATTTATCTGCCGTTGCAGCAGCGCATTGTATTGGGTGCTGTTGCCCACATAGTTCATTGGACTGGCAAAGGAAAGCCATTTGTTTTTGAGCCAGGGTCCCCAGTCCTGCCCCACATTTGCCTTTGCAAGCCCTGGATCGGAATACACCGCCGCCGACACCAGCACCTTGCTCTTTGCCGTGCGAGCCGAATTGATCATCTCAGCAAGCAGTGAGTTGATTACAACCACGCGGAAGTCCTGCCATCTGGCACGATATTCACCGCTTCTAACATCGGCTGGCCAGTTTTGGCAATGCAATCCAGTGTATTTCTCGAATGCCGCCTTGCATGTAAGGCAGAAACATGCCTCGCTGCCTGGATAGCGTATCCTGTCAAACTGCACGCCATCCACGTCATTTTTGGAAACCAGTTCCGCCACCAGTCTGGACAGCATCTGGCGGTTCTCCGCATTTGCCGGGCAAAGCCATTTCAGCGACTTGCCAGATGCATCCACCTGCAAACGCCCCGCAGCACGCCATCTTGCCACAAGCGCATCAGGTGCCTCCTCCACATCCAAACAGTTCACCCAGGCATGCACTGCAATGCCCAGTTTATGGCAGGCCGCTGTACATTCTGGAAGACCATTGCCCGCACTCACAGGCACTATACGGCTTTCATACGCGGCGAAATGCGGCGCCGCCGCGTATGGCAGCACAAGATTGTATTTGCGGGCTGCTAGGAGCGAAACCGTGGCTGGCCAGCCACGGCCAGGCAGCCCATTGGGATATTTACACCACACGCCACGCAATTCGCCACGCCGCATCTGCGTCTTGCCACCGGTATTTACGGCTATGCTCTGCCTCGCCTCGCGACACTGGGCAATGCAATCTGTATATTTTCCAGCATTGAATGCGCCCTGCGCATTGTTCAATCTCGAAGCCGACTTTGACTTGGCATCAGCACTCTGCATTGAATACCAACTTCCTGCCTCTTGCAAGCAGGTATAGGCTGCGCTGCGCTGTATGTCTGGCAGAAAATGAGACAGCACGGCAAGCCAAAGCAGCCCGCCCTTATCTGGCTCCTGGTTAAGATACGTATGCGTAATCCAGAAGCCTGAGTTGTTCTCTATCAGCGCGGGTTTTCCTATGAACTGCTGTGCACTGTCCGCCCAAACTGCAAGCACGCGACTGCTTGCTGGCAGTGATTCCACGGCGAT
>JAFSTJ010000371.1 GCA_017450525.1 Victivallales bacterium
CATTATGGAACGGAAATCATGAAAATACGTCAGAATCTTCATATACACTCGTTGCATTCCTGTGACAGTGCCTGCGCGACCATTGATGACATACAAGAGGAACATCTTTCCTGCGGGATGACTGAGATCGGTCTTAGCGACCACTACCATACTCGGCACAACCTCTGCGACATACAAAGTTCATCAAACGATTTCCGTTCCTGGGCACACCGCCCACCGGAATTCCACTTCGGCATGGAGATATCCTGCATGGCAAAGTGGGAATGTGATGCAATAAGAACGGGAAATTACGAGCACATTGGTTGCGACCCAGTATATGGTCTTCGCCGCAACTTGCCACCAGAGGGAGCGGACTTCTCGCCTTACTTGGACATCGACGAGGAGACCATCAAGCAGAATGGCATCGAATATATCATCGGCGGTGCGCATTGGCCGCTTAAGATCACATATTGTCTGGAGGAAGCCTGCGAGGACCTCTTCAAACAAATGATGTTTTTGGCGGAGAACCCAATGATTGACATCCTTGCACACCCCTGGTATCCACTGAACGTAGCACACAACTGGGCGGCTTACCGAGATCCCCAAAACAAGAAGGACATGAACGACTACACCGTGTTTGCGAAAATCCCCGCCTGGATGAACGAGAAACTGGGCGAGACGCTTGCAAAGAACAACACCTGCGCCGAAATCAACATCGGAGAACTCAACAGTCCCAAATGCCCGTCTGAATACCGCGACGTGCGCTGGCGTCAACTTGCGCAGTGGAGGGAAATGGGCGTGAAGTTCACCATTGGAACAGACCAGCACTCCGCACACTACAATCCAGCCCTCATTGCCTCCGCTGAATTGCTTCTGGACCTCTACGGCTTCAAGGAAGACGATATAGCATTTCTCTTCCCCCAAAAAGAAAGATGATGGCAAGCCTTTTTCGCTGGCTCGCCAGCGGCACACGACAGTTTGCGGCTTGGTGCGATAGTTTTAATAAAGCGTTTTCTTGACAATGAATATAAATAAAAATCAACACATGAGGAAAGAGTAAAAATGAAAAAGTTGTTTGGATTTGCGTTGCTGGCAATCATGCTGACGCTTGTTGCAGGGGAAAAGAATGACAATGTTGCTGGTGCTGGTAAGGCAAAAGTTGATTCACCCAAAGTAGTGGTGGAGAAGTTTTTCGTTGCAATGGGCAATCTTGACAAGGCTGGGGCAAAGTCACAGTGCCTGGAATCTTCTAAGATTATGGCTCAGATGTATAACTCAATTGATAATATGAAAAACGCCCCAAAGGAAGTCCAGCAAAAGATTACTGCTAACTTCAAAAACGCAAAGGTCTTTGACGAAAAAATCGATGGAGACAAGGCAATTGTAGAATTTAAGATGGGCAATCAAAAGGTTCCTTTTATACTCGTGAAAATTGAAGGCAAATGGAAGATATCTGGACCTAGCGAAGAAGTCCTGGCCGCAGCAAGGGAGAAAGCCCTGGCCATTTCCTGCCTAACCCATTTGAAGATACTCGGACAGGCTATACGTATGTATGAAGACGAGAACAAAGACACCATTCCAATGGCAAATAGCGATTGGAAAAAGCTTATTAATGAATATGCGCAAGATGAAAAGGCTTTTATTTGCCCTAAGAACCAAGCCCCGTATCGCTACCTCGGCAATGGTCAAGCTGACAGTTCCTTACAGGATCCATCAAGAGAATTTGTGTTTGTCTGCGAATGTGAGCACGGCGGAAAGCTGAATGTCTGCTTTGCAGATGGTCATGTGGCTTCCCATCCCGTACAAGCAGTCAAAGACGCCATCAAAAATGCGAAACCAGGAAAACTGCCTTTGCTGAAGTAAAATAAGGCTGACTTTTTGTAAGTTGGCTCTGTCACATGACAGATGTCCGTCTCAATCCAGGTGCGCTTCTGTGAAAATCAAAATGGAAATTTCCAGAAGCGCACCTGAACTTTTTTAAGGCCAAGACACGGGGGCACTAACTATTGTCTTTATGAGAAAAATGATGATATTCACTATTGCGATTGTCC
The DNA here is from genome assembly GCA_017450525.1 of Victivallales bacterium. GTDB lineage: Bacteria > Verrucomicrobiota > Lentisphaeria > Oligosphaerales > Oligosphaeraceae > RGIG3456. The sequence goes on from JAFSTJ010000371.1 coordinate 2,031, forward strand.
AACTTGTAAAGTATAGTTAGTGTACAAAATAACATTTGTGTTTTGTTGATGCAACAATAGTTAAAAAAGGAGACATTTTAATCTTATGAATGAGGAGCAATTGAAGTACTGCAAGGAACTTGCAAAGAAGATACGCATCCACTGCCTGAAGATGGTGTGTGCAGGAAAAAGCGGGCACATCGGCAGCATGCTTTCAACGGCGGACATTTACCCAGTCCTCTACACCAGCATTTTGAATGTGGATCCCAAGGCACCCAAAAAGGATGACAGAGACCGCTTCATCCTTAGCAAGGGACATGGCGGCGCGGCATTGCTGGCCTGCCTGGCAGAGTTGGGCTATTTCCCGTTGGAATGGCTTGGCCGCTACTACTGCGATGACGGAAAACTGAGCGGGCACATATCCCACCACATACCAGGCGTGGAATTCTCCACTGGCTCGCTGGGGCATGGTCTTCCCGTGGCGTGCGGCATGGCAATGGCGGCAAAGCAGGCTGGCAAGAAGCACAGAATATTCGTCATGAGCAGTGACGGCGACCTGAACGAGGGCTCCAGTTGGGAGGCAATCATGCTGGCGGGACAGCACCATTGGGACAATGTCATAATGTTGGTGGACTACAACCGCCTCCAGGCACTTGGCAAATCGGAGGACATCATTGACCTGGAGCCGCTTATCCCCAAACTGGAGATGTTCGGCTGGCGTGCAATCGAGGCAAATGGCCATGACATTGAGGCTGTTGAGGCTACATTGAAGCAGGTGCCTCTGGAGGCAGGCAAGCCCACGGCAATCATATTCCGCACAGTGAAGGGCAAAGGCGTCAGTTTCATGGAAAATGACTACAAATGGCACTATGGAGGGCTTACCGAAGAGTTGCGCGACAAGGCAATCCGCGAGATTGAAGATGCTTACGCAAAGGAGGTGGCAAAATGAGGAAGGCATTCAACCAGGAATTGCTTAAGATTGCGGAGAAGGATCCCCGCGTTTTCATGATATTGGCGGATATCGGCTATGGCGAAATAGAGCCATTCGCCAACGCATTCCCAGACCGTTTCATCAATTGCGGCGTGGCGGAGCAGAACATGACAGGCGTCGCCTGCGGCGTGGCAATGGAAGGCAACATCGCAATAACATATTCCATTGCAAACTTCCCGACCTTGCGCTGCCTGGAGCAGGTACGCAACGATGTGTGCTACCATGACGCCAACGTGAAGATAGTCATCATCGGCGGCGGCGTGTCCTACGGCGAACTAGGCATATCGCACCACTCAACAGAAGACATTGCAATCATGCGGGCACTGCCCAACATGGTGGTGCTGGTGCCTTCGGATATTGTGGAGGCCCGTGCCGCCACACACGCCATGATGGCATACAATGGGCCTGTTTACTACCGCTGCGGCTACAAGGGCGAACCTGACCTGCATGACGGCAAGGGTGTGGCGGACTTCCGCATTGGCGGCTCATCCACCATTTGCGAGGGCAATGATGCAACAGTATTCTTCGCTGGGCCCATTGGCATCAACGCCAAGATTGCGGTGGAGGAACTAGCAAAGCAGGGCATCAAGTGCCGCCTAGTGAGCCTGTATTCCATCAAGCCAATTGACAAGGAGGCCATCATCCGCGCAGCCAAGGAGACTGGCGGCATTGTGGTGTTGGAGGAGCATAACATACAGGGCGGCGTGGGAAGCGCGGTTGCCGAAGTGCTAATGGACGAAGGCTGCGGCAACGTGCCGTTAAAGCGCCTGGCGTTCCAAGACGTGAATGTCACCAAGGTGGGTTCCCAGGCATGGTTGCGGGACCAGTATGGCCTTGGTGTTAAGGATGTAATCAATGCAGTTAAGGGATTTGTGAAATGAGCGGCAAACTTGAAGGAAAATATGTAGTCATAACTGGCGGTGCCCAGGGCATTGGTCTTGCTGGCGTGGAGAAATTCATTTCTGAAGGCGCGCTGGTATGGATAGCAGACATCAACGAGGAGAAAGGCAGGCGGGAGGCTGAGAGACTGGGCTGCCATTTTGTCAAATGCAACGTATCCTCGTCACCTGAAGTGCAGACGATGCTGAACACAATGCCACGCCTGGATGTAATCTACAACAACGCTGGCATATACTGGGTGGGCCATGATGCCCGCATCACGGACATTGACGACAACGACTGGGAGCGCGTAATGGCAATCAACCTGAGAAGCGTGTTCCTCTTCTGCAAGTACGGCATCAGGAAGATGCTGGAGCAAGGGACAGGCGGCTCCATCATCAACACGGCCTCCAGCGCAGGCATAATCGGCATTCCAGACTGCGATGCATACACTGCCACCAAAGGCGCAATCGTGCAGTTGAC
>JAFSTJ010000372.1 GCA_017450525.1 Victivallales bacterium
GTCAAGGAACGTGAAATGTCCGGGGGAACCGCAGCATTCTACCGTAATGCGAACCTCGTACCAGACTTCATCTTCAATAAGTTTTACTTTTGGCTTCCAAATGCCACATTCAATGGCGGCCTCTCGACAAATCTTGCCCCAGTCCATCTCTAACCTCCTGAAACAATAGCTCATGCCAAACATCACTAATATAAATGCTGGTCAAGCCGTTGTCAATGTCATTGCAAATTCAAAAGAATATGAGGATGCATTGAAAAGCGCTGCCACTGGCCTTCAAAGTTTTGCAAATGTCGCATCAGTTATTGGCCGCAAGCTCCAGGCAGCAGGCACCCTCATGCTCGCCCCGTTCCAGGAGGCGGCACGTGTCTTTGCGGATTTTGACGCGCGGATGCGTATGGTGGCCGCCGTCACAAGTTCGTCTGGCGAGGAATTCGACAAGCTCACAGAGAAGGCAAAGCAGCTGGGCGCAACCACCACATTCACGGCGGCACAGGTCGCTGAAGGCATGGGCGCTCTGGGCAGGATGGGCTTCAACCCCGACGAGATTGACAAGGCTATCAAGTCCATGATGGATTTATCCCTTGCCACTGGCACGGAACTGGCGCAGGCCTCGCAGATCGCCGCAAACAGCATGAAAGTCTTCAACTTGCAGGCCTCGGACATGACCAGAATCGCGGACATACTCGCACTCACCGCCAACTCATCAGCGCAGACGCTGGATGACATGGGCGAGGCATTGAAGACAGCAGCCCCTGACGCCGTCCGCACAGGCCAGACACTGGAGCAGGTTTCCGCGCAGCTGGGCATTCTCGCCAACATGGGCATACGCGGATCCATGGCGGGAACAGCCCTGGCACGCTCCTACAAGCAGTTGGCTGATCCGAAGATTCAGAAGATGTTGAAGGACACCTTTGACATCAGCGTCACCGAAAACGGCCAGATGCGGGACATGGCAACCGTGTTCGCCGACATCGGCAAGGCCGTCTCCGCACTTCCCAACGCCTCGCAGGTCTCCATCCTGGAGGACATCTTCAACGCCCGTGGCTCCCTGGGCGGCGGCACGCTCTCCATCAACGCCAAGGGCATTGAAGAATTCATCTCCAAACTCAAGGAGGCAAAGGGCTATGCCGCGAAAACATCGGAAACGATGCAGTCAGGTCTCAAAGGCTCCATGGATGCCGTCGCCTCCGCATTCGAGGGCATATACAACGCCGTAGGCAAGGCATTGGAAGGACCACTCACCGCATTCAACAAATGGCTTGCGGACACATCCCAGACAGTAATAAAGTGGATTGACCAGCACAAAATCCTTGTCACAGCCATCGCGGCCACAGCAGCCGCAATTGCGGCGCTGGGCACCGTGCTAGCCACACTCGCCAGCGCAATCGGCGTCTTCACTGCCATCAAGACCGCCGCGCTGCTCTGCATTCCCGCGCTCACAGCCCTGAAGACCGTACTTACCGCCTGCATGGCAAACCCCGCGTTCCTGACACTCGCCCTGTCAGTCGCAGGCGCATACGCAGCAATAAAACTGGTGAATGCCGGCATATCGGACACCGCAAAGGGACTCAACAGACTCCCGCTGGCGCGTCTTGACAAGTTGGCAAACTACAGGGAAAAGAAGCGCAAGGAGGAAGAGGCCGCAGGCGACCCCAATGCCAAGGCAAAGGAACTGGGCAGGCTCAATGCCGAAATCGAGGCCTCCACACAGGAAATAGGCAAGATGCTGGGCAAGGGCTCCAACTGGTTCATGCGCGGCGCAGCCGAGGAGGCGCGCAAGCAACTGGAGGAAAGAAGACGCCAACTCCTTGAACGCAAGAAGATATTGCAGCAGGAAATCAAGGCGGAACAGGAAGAGGCCCAGCGCAGGAAGACCGCAGCCGCCGAGGCTGCCTTGGAGCAGAAACGCCAGAAGGCACATGAAGCAGCCACCAAGCAGGCAGAAATTGAGAAGGAACTGGCTGACAAGAAGAAGACCGCCATTGAAAAGGAACTGGAGGCCATAGAGGCGCAGAAGCAGGGCTACAAGGAGGCGATCCAGGCGCAGCTCGACTACGAGAAGTCAAAAGCCAAAGTCGATGGGGACAAGGTCAAGGAACTGGAAGACAGGCTGAAAGAAGCGGATGCCACATTCCAGGGAATGAGTGACACAGCCCTGCAGAAGCACTACAAGGACAGCGGCGTAATTGACATTGAGGCAGACCGCAATGCCATCTCCCAGGACCTTGACAAGGCCCGCTCTGACTTTACAAGGGAACGCACCCTCGAGGGCATTAAGGAAGAACAGGGCTCCCAAGCCTACATGGAAGAGCTCAAGAGAATGTTCCAGGGCACTGCATTTAGTCTTGAGGCGGCATCAAAGGAGTACAGCAGGCTGCTGAGGGAGGCGAAAAGCGAATCATCCGAACAGGGGGCAGAAATATCGGCCAAGGAGAAGGAGGCATTGGACAATCAACTGGAAACCTACAGGCAACTCAAGGATAAACTCAAGGAAATCCAAGAGCGTATCTTGGATGGTGCCCAGGAGACCGAGAGGCAAAAGGCAAGTCTTGACAATTCACCATCCCTTGTCGGTGGCTTCATAGCGGAGGCCTTCTCGCTTCGCGGGAACACAAGCGTCGAGAACAAGATAGCCAAAAACACCGACAGCACAGCCAGGAACACAAAGGATACGCTGGAGTGGCTCAAGAAACAGGACTTCGGCAATTCCTTCGCCTAGTTCTGCACGCTTAAATAAAAAAAGCACCTTCGTATATATAGCAAGGAACAAACACACATGCCACAAGCAGCCAACATAAAATGCGAACAGCAATGGGAAGGCGACAGCCTCCAGATGTCCCGTCTGGGCAAAAGCGGCAAGTCCGCCACCCAGCACTGGCTGGTATCTGGCGCCGACAGCGAGGAAAAGGCGCTCGACGCATTGAGGGACCACATAAACCAGAACAAGCTCACCAAGTATATGGGAATGCTGCTGCAGTCCCTCCAGGTCGCTGAAAGGGCAACGCCTGAGACATGGAAAATCGACGTGACATACAGCCGCACAGCATTGAATGGTCTGGATGAGGATGACAGCGAGGGCGCACCAAAGGAAGTCACCAATTACTCCACATCCACAACAACAGTCCACGTCACCCATTCGCTGAAAACTGTACGCAGATATGCCGCCGCCAATGGCGGCCAATACGGAGGCAGTTCAAGTAGCGTCGATATCCCCGACTACAAAGGCGCAATGTGTGTCGTTGGCGATGAAGTCCAGGGTACAGACATCAACTTTGCCACCCAGAACTTCACCATCACCCACTACTTCAAGAAGAGACAGTGGAGCACACGCCTCCGCAACAAAATCCTGAACAGCGTAAACCGCATGAACAGCAGGGAATTCCGTGGCTTTGATCCAGGTTCAGTACTGTATCTAGGAACCTCGCAGATCACGCCAGTCGAAGTTGGCGGCGAGGATTACATCCAGGTGGACTTTACATTCGCATACTCCCCAAATGACGATGACGTGGAACTGCCTGACTGGACAGGAAACAGCATCAAGAAGGAAGGCTGGAATCTGATGTGGGTCAGGGACGGCAAGACACCGGACGGGCACTTGGTCCCAAAATACGTTTACGTGGAGCAGGTCTATAAGACGCTGGATTTCACCACGCTGGGCCTCAAGGCAAAGGAGTGAGACGGTGGCAATTCAGAAGGTACATCAGGGCGATAGGCTTAAGATCAGGGCGACGGACTGGAACGAGATCGCCTCACACGTCAATGGCGCGGTCCGCGTTCCCTCCGCAGGGAAAGGCAAAGCCCAGCAGCTGGTCTCCGTGTACAACGCTAGCGGAATGGACCTCACGCGCGGTTCCTTCGTTAAGCTAACTGGCACACGCTACATGGAGGGCGCGTTCTTCGACGCCTACGTCTTTACGGCTGAATTTCCCAAAAGTGGCGAGGATGACTTCATCCCCGCAGTGACAGTGGAGGAGATAAAGAAGAATGATTGCGGCCGCGCGATAATATCGGGACTGGCTCCAGTGCGCATCGCGTCAGGCAACGGGCTTTTCGGCACACCTGACGGACACGGCTGCCTCAAACTCTCCGACAGCGGTCCCATCATGGTCATACCCAATGACAATGACGCCACATGGAAATACGCCATCCTGGGCGGCACTGGCAATGGCGGCAAGGCGGCAAAGGGGCCTTTCGACACGGAACTGACATACACCGAGGAAAACGGCTGGAAACTGACCTGCATCGACACGCTGGTCCGCCAGAACGCGGGCCATGTCCACTGCGGCTCACATACGGAAATCATACCCACACGCACCTGGACCGTCACCGCGCCATGCTTCCTGTTCCTGGACATCAACTACACGCCCTCACAGGATGACACAGGCAACGGCACATACTCCATCAACATCTATGCCGAAGCCGAACTGCCAACGCCCGCCCAGGACGAGCGCAGAATCATCGTGCGTCTGGCGCAGGTCACTGGCAATGCCGAGGATGGCTTCCGCCTCCACAAGTACCGCGAGCCTGGCGACTATACCGTGACTGGGAGGTGGGTAAGA
>JAFSTJ010000373.1 GCA_017450525.1 Victivallales bacterium
ATTTATAGATGTAAATTCATCTTTTGATAAGGCAGGCATTATAATTGGTCTTGATAGCTATTTATTGTTTAAAAATATTAACGGTAATTGGATATATGTAACTTCAGGGAGCTTTGGTGATATTTACGGGTATGCACCTATATGTCACGTCAAACAAGAAAAAAACACAACTGTAAAATATGGTATCGCTGTAAAAGACAAAGATGGCTGTTGGAATGAAAATGGCGAGGAAATTAGAGCGTTAGGTCAAGTTTATTATGTTGACACAATAACGGTAACTACACGAGATCAGAAACCAATAGCAAATGCAAGAAGCAATAGAACAACCTATAAATTAAAAGACGGCGAAATCAACCATACATTCTATTTGACAGCAATGGGATCCAAAGATGATGGTATGGTTGTAGCATATGTGTGGTCATATAATGACGAAGTAGTATCAAATTCTCGTGACTTAACAGTTACACTCGCTGAAGGAAAGTACACTTATACTTTGGTAGTTTATGATGATGCTGGACAAGCAAGTGACCCTGTCAAGATTAATCTTCAAGTCTTGAAAGATAATCAACTTGCCCAATCCCGCTATTCTATTATCGTCCGTTCTGTTGACCCGAATGACAAGCTGGGCAACACGGGCTATGGCGAGGAGAATTACATTGCGCCGCAGCGGATGGACTACACGGTGCGCTTCGAGAACGACCCAGAGTGGGCGACGGCACCCGCGCGGGGGGTGCGAGTCTATGACACGCTGGACGAGGACTTTGACCTGGACACCTTCGAGCTGAAGTCCTTCTGTCTGGCGGGCAACCTCTTCACCATCGGCAACGGGCGCGATTCCTTCAACCAGGTGGTGAAAATCACCATCGGCGAGGATGAGGTCTATGTGGATGTCAAGATCAATCTGGACCGCGAGACGCGGGAGATTTCCGCCGAGTTCATGGCAATCGATCCCGAGACGGGCACCATGTCCATGGACATCACGAAGGGTCTGCTCTATCCCAACGACGAGACGGGGCGCGGCGATGGCGACATCCAGTACTCCGTCTCACCCAGCGAGGGAGTGGAGAACGGCGCCCAACTCACCAATGTCGCCAACATCTACTTCGATTTCAACGACCCGATTGAGACGCCTGTCGTCGAGCACACCATTGATAGCGTGAAGCCAGAGCTGACCGCATTCACCGTGACGAACGACGGCGGCAACCTGGTCAATTTCACCTTCGCGGGAATGGACGCCGATGCTGGCATCTACGGCTACAACATCGCATATTCCACGGATGGGCTGGTCTATACCATTCTTGCCACAGTCACGGAAAGCGAGTGGACTTGCGAAATCGACCTCCAGACGGAGTACTACTTCAAGGTGCAGGCTGTGGATAATGTGGGCAATGTTTCCGATTGGAGCGAGGCAGTCACTGTCGTCCAAGACACATTCACCATGCCAGAAGGCTATGTGGCCGGCTCATTTGAGAGCATTATCTGGGAGGGCAATGGGGAGGCCTGCATATTCGAACTGTCCAATGACGGTTTCGACACAAGCATTGCAATTGCGCTGCCGGATGGAATGTTCATTGACATGGCTGGTCTCCCAGAGGGGACTTGGCAATGGCGTGTCCTGGGCACGGATGAGCAGTACATCCAGAGCACGGTGACAATCGAAAACGAGCAGGCTGACGCGGAGGCATTCGTCTCAAAGACCAATGGCAAGGTGGATATCATGCTGGCGCAGCCAAGTGGCAAATGGGGCGCAAACTACTTTGCGCAGCATACTGGCGACCTTGTCAATGGCTGGTCAGGCACTGGAGAAAGCGTGCTGTTGAGCGGCAAGAACCGAATTGAGGACATTTTCGTGGGCAGCCATGACAGCAACATGCTGCTGCTAAGCGACGACGCCAAGGGCGATGCCCTCATTTTGGACGACGTATATACCAATGGCGTCTCCCAGTCCCGCTTGAGCGGCATTGACCAGATCTTCGCTGGCGCTGGCAATGATGTGATTGACCTGACAAGCTCCCGCTATCCATACGTGGGCACAGGCATCGCTGTTTACGGCGGCTTGGGCAATGACACAATCTGGATGGCAAGTGGCAACAACATCGTGTTCGGCGATGCTGGCAATGACCGCATAATCGGCGCATCTGGCGATGACATCATTGTGGGCGGCAGCGGCAAGGATTCACTGCATGGAGGTGGCGGAGATGACACATTCTGCTTCTGTGACAACTGGGGACAGGACACCGTTGACCAGCTGCCCGACGGCAGTGTCACGCTCTGGTTCGCCAACGGAAATGAGGCAAATTGGGATGCAGCCACATGCACCTACAAGGACGGAAGCAACAGTGTTAAGGTGTCTGGCGTATCCAAGGAGAACATCACCTTGAAGTTCGGCGATGACGGCAGCGCCCAGTATGACCAATTGCTGGCCGCTGGCGCATTCAGCGAGGCCGCCAGCGAGAAGGTCTTTGAGGACAGGGGCAAGGGAATGCTGGCGGGCTAATTTTGCTGGCTCAACAGGGGGGTAGCAAGGCCGTCCCGCTTGTCCAGGGGTGGGGGTAGCAAGGCCGTCCACGGCCTTGTCCAATGGGCGCCGCCGCCGTTGCTACCACGGTTTTTACATCGGTTAATAACAAAGAGATTTAAATCACTCATAGTTTGAGAGGAAACAAGATATTATGGCTGTAAATTTTCATTTAGATGACTGGACAGACTTGAACACCATGGGGCCTGACAGTAATGAGATAGGCAGTTTCGGTACCGCATCGCTTGGCGTCATGACAGAGAATGATTTGGGCAAGGATGACTTGATTGACTATATGTCGATTGAGCTTGAAAGTGCGGCCTCTCTTTCCTTTAACATTGAAACTGTAAATGCCGCGAAATTTACTATCTATCAGCTGCAAAGCAAAAATGGCAAGAATAATGTTGTCACGTATTCGCTGAAGAGCCTGCAGAGTTCAACAGTGAAGGCGAATGCTAGCCTTAGCACCAAAAATCTTCTTCTGGGGGCGGGGACATACTATCTCTGCATGGCTGGCACGGACAAAAAGGCTGAAATTGCCAATTATACCATAACCGTGAATGACAAGTCTGTCTTCTACACCCAGGGCGACAATTCAGATGATTGGGGCGACATGAAGAGCATGGGCGCGGAAGGCGCCGTGGCGAAAATCGAAGCGCCAGTCATCGCGGCTGGGGTGCTCATTGAGGATGGCTGGGTTGGCTATGGCGATGCAATTGACTACACCGAAATCACACTCGCCAGCGCCACGAAACTATCCCTTGACGTTAGCGCGACGGATGCCGCTAAGATTACTATCTACCAGTTGCAGTCCAAGACCACCAAGGGTGTCACTACCTACTCGCTGAAGAGCCTCCAGGGCACTGCGTTGAAGAAGGGCACTCAGGTTTCCACAAAGGGTCTTCTTCTGGAGGCAGGCACATACTACATTGCCATGGAATCCACAAACGCCAAGTCTGGCGGAAGCGCAAGCTACACAGTTGCCGTGAACGACAATTCCGTCTTCTACACCGAGGGGGATGCTTTGGACAACTGGGGTGACATGAAGAGCCTAGGCGCGGATGGCGCCGTGGCGAAAATCGAGGCGCCAGTCATCGCGGCTGGGGTGCTCATAGAGGACGGCTGGGTTGGCTATGGCGATGCAATTGACTATACTGAAATCACACTCGCCAGCGCCACGAAACTATCCCTTGACGTTAGCGCGACAGACGCGGCTAAGATTACTATCTACCAGCTGCAGTCCAAGACCACCAAGGACGTCACCACCTACTCGCTGAAGAGCCTACAGGGCACTGCGGTGAAGAAGGACACTCAGGTTTCCACGAAAGGGCTTCTTCTGGAGGCAGGCACATACTACCTTGCCATGGAATCCACAAACGCCAAGTCTGGTGGAAGCGCAAGCTACACAGTTGCCGTGAACGACAATTCCGTCTTCTACACCGAGGGCGATGCTTTGGACAACTGGGGTGACATGAAGAGTCTGGGCGCGGAAGGCGCCGTGGCGAAAATCGAGGCGCCAGTCATCGCGGCTGGGGTGCTCATAGAGGACGGCTGGGTTGGCTATGGCGATGCAATTGACTACACTGAAATCACACTCGCCAGCGCCACGAAACTATCCCTTGACGTTAGCGCGACAGACGCGGCGAAGATTACTATCTACCAGCTGCAGTCCAAGACCGCCAAGGATGTCACGACCTACTCGCTGAAGAGCCTTCAGGGCACTGCGTTGAAAAAGGACACTCAGGTTTCCACGAAGGGGCTTCTTCTGGAGGCAGGCACATACTACCTTGCCATGGAATCCACAAACGCAAAGTCTGGCGGAGGCGCAAATTACACAGTCGCCGTGAACGACAGTTCCGTCTTCTACACCGAGGGTGATGCTTATGACAACTGGGGGGACATGAAGAGCATGGGCGCGGACGGTGCCGTTGCGAAAATCGAAGCGCCAGTCATCGCTGCGGGTGCACTCATAGAGGACGGCTGGGTTGGCTACGGCGATGCAATCGACTATATTGAATTCACACTTGAAACTGCGGCTAGCCTGGTCTTTGATGTTAGCGCAACGGATGCTGCAAAATTCACTGTTTACCAGCTGCAGTCCAAGACCAGTAAGGACGTTACGACCTATTCGCTGAAGAGTCTCCAGAACACAACACTTAAGGCTGGAGTACCTACTGCAACCAAATCTCTATTGTTGACGGAAGGCAAGTATTACTTGGCCATGGAATCCACAAACGCAAAGTCTGGCGGAAGTGCGAGCTACACTGTTGCTGTGAATGATGCCAACTCCATATTCTTTCCTAAGGGAGACAACACCAACGATACATGGAAAGCGGTATCAGATGGGGCTGCAGTGGCTTTGAATGAGCAAATTGAGGGTTGGGTTGGCTTTGGTGACACGGCGGACTTCTATAAATTCGAGGTTGCTGAGGCAGGACAGATTTCCCTGGTGCTTGATGATGACACAAGGAATGCGCTGTCAGCAAAGGAAATCAAGCTGGCGTGCCTGGATGCAAATGGCAAGAATATTGCGTTGTCAGCAATTGACGGTGATGCGGTGAACTCCAGCAAGTCGCTGGCAGAGGGCGTGTATTACCTTGGAATAAGCTGCGCAAATCCACAAAAATACAATACCAGCTATGGTTTAAGTGTGGGAATGTTGGCGTAAATGCGGAGGTAGCCAGCGCGTCCCGCGCTGGCATCTCAAACGAATTAATCAATGCATATCCACCGCCATTGCCAATTGGACAATCCAGCCTTGTCTGGATTATGCCAAATATATCGAAGCTGCTGATAATATTCATTTTCAGTACGAATGATATGATTATAACAATCCGACTGCCATAAAACTCCAGTGCGCCCAAGAAATTTATTTATTGTATGTGCAGTAAATGATTTCCAGCCTTGAAGTACTTCTGAAAGACGATAATGCTCAAGTAATTGAAATGCAATATGGACATGATTCGGCATAATGCACCAACTGTGTAACCTATATTTTTTCCCATTATAGAAATTAAGACTATTTTGGACTATGTTTGCCACATCGGGATTTCGCAAGATGCACTCGCCGTAGCCCGCATCAAGATAAGCATCGATTTTGTCCGAATAAAGATACTGAAGGCGTTTTTTTTCATACTCTGTCAGTTCTCGTTTTTCCAAATGTGCATTTTCTATTATCCATTCTCGTTCCCGTTTCCATTCCATCTGCTTTTGCATAGGCACAGAGTCATTCAGCCGAAAACAGACATGATAGATTGTTGCATCTAGTTCCCAATGGGGAAGGTTGTATTCACCCTTGTTGATTCTTATAGGTTCATTATATATCGCTCTACCAGGGAAATAGACACCAGCATCCTCGCGCATTTCGATGGGGTAGCCAGCGCGTCCCGCGCTGGAATAAACCGTCTCTTCGTCGAATTCGGTTATTGCTGGAAATTCGGTCTCTAGCCAGCGCGTGGACGCGCTGGCTACCTCCGCCCCAGCGCGGGACGCGCTGGCTACCTCCGCTCCAGCGCGGGACGCGCTGGCTACCTCGAACGCGCTGAAATGTGTGACTTTGTTTATTGAGTGCATAGTTTTTTATGTGGGCGCCCATTCAAGTTGCCTTAGCGGAAATACGCCAAGAGCATTAAGAGGAACCCATTGGGTTCCTCTTATAAAACGCACTCAATAAAGAAATATTATAGATTTCTTTAAAATATCATTATTTTGCTTTTTCAAAGCGCAGAAGGCGCACGCCCCAGGGGCCGAAATCCACGGGGAAGGTGCCGTCTGTGGCGGTGCCGAGGAGCTTGCCGTTCTCCGCGTCATATACGGATACTGGCTGTTTGGGCAGGCCCTGAAGCAATGCTTTTACTGGCTTGTCTGTGCTGGAGACTGCAAAGCAATACCTGCCGCTGGCATGGCGCATGTCTTTGCTGAGAATAGTGGAGTATGTCATGGACTTTTCGACTTTACCAGCGGATTTCTTCTCGTAAACAACTTCGCTGGGTCCTTCCGTGACCTTGTATGACAAGTCCTTCTCCTCTACGCCGAACAGCAGCACTTCGCCCAGTTTCTGCTTGCCGTTGAGTGGCTTGATGACATCTGAATACGCCAGGAAATAGCGGTCATGGGCTTCGAAATTGGCACGGTTTGCCAACGAGAACACGAGTATGCCCTTGCAGCCATAGAGCAATGGCGTCCATACGTCATACTTCACCCAGGCGGGAACCATGCCCAGTTCCTCCAATTGTGGCTCAACGTACATTTCCGTCACGGCGATGGCAGTGCGATTTCCTGACTTTGCCGCACCAGTGAGGTTTTCTGACCAGTACCTGTTCCAGGTCCTATAGGTCTTGCCTGCATGGGGATAGCAGCCCTGGCTGATGTAGTCCAGGATAGGCGTGTAATGCTCCAAGGAACTTTTTCCATAGTGGCCTGGCTGGTACATGGAAATGGGGCGCTTCAATGGATCGACAGAGCGAATGGCATCTGCCACGACCTGGAGGTACTTCATCTCCTTTGAGCGCCAGTGGCGCAGCTCCTCTGGCGTCACATACCACCACAGGATGCTGTCTCCGAATTTGTTGATTGCATCCTGGGCATTTTCCTTTGCGCTTTGTGCAATGGCATCCCAGTCAATGGGTTTTGCGCCTTTCTTGTTGGTGCTGTTCATGAATTCCATGGACACGGCCTTTCCCTCGTAGTTTACGGTCAGTTGCCACAGAATCGGAAGCCCTGCCTCCTTTGCCTTTGCTGCCCATTTGCACATGGCCTCATGTTTTCCATAGACTGGACCTGCCACAGTGAAGCCAAAGTCGCGCATAAGCGTGGCAGAGGGCGAGGAATAGCCAGAAATGGGGAATATGCGTCCTGCAGGATACACCTTGTCAGCAGGCAGATTTGCACCAGCGTCTGGTGCTGGTGCAAAGAAATCAGCGCCGTTGAGCAGTATGCAGCACAGCAGCAGTGTTGTCAGAATGCCTTTCTTCATTTGGCTTCCTCCGCTTCGTCTGGTACGATTGCGCTCAATGTGACATTGTCAATCAGGCCGCGGAATGGACCATACGAGGAACCCACCCTGTCTCCGATGGTGAGGCGATGCGCTGGTGGCATTGGTTTGCCCTTGAGCAGGGACATGCCAGCGGTTTTGCCGTCCACGAACATTTCCATCTTGGGCGCCTGGCACACCAGTTTGATGCTGTGCCATTGCCCGTCCTTCAGCGCGGGGGCCTTTGCGATGATTGAGACTCCGCCTTCGCTGGTGCCAAGTACAGCCCTCAACTGTGGATTGCCAGCCTTGTCAGTTGTCATAAGCCAGGACAGGCCATTCTTTGCGCTGTATTTGCAGTCCAGCAGATATGTGTTCAGCCCGTTCTTGGGGAGTGTTTCAGGAGCCTGGTACTTGATATCCATTGCCCAGACAAAGGCTTCTGGCAATGTTTCTGGCTTGGCATTGCCGCGCAGGATAAGTCCTGCGGGTTTGCCGTCGTATGTGGCGGCAGGCTTCAGCACCTTTCCGTGCCCTTCCTCGTCCACCAATGCGGCTGAACCGCGCTTTGACATTTTGATGTCGCCGCTGTCAAGCCCCTTTTCAAAGTCCCATGATGCCACCAGTTTTTCAGCGGCGCCTGCCATCATTGCTGCGGCAATGATTATTGCAAAAAAGATTTTTTTCATTATCATGCCCTTGTTATGTCGTTTTATTCCTGCATTGCCTTAATGAGCATTTGCTGCAATTCTGCTTGGTGTGCCGTGACTTGTTTTGCCCCGATATCGGCACTTTCCACCATGATTTGTGACTGGTTTTTGACAAATTTTTGCCCAACAGGCGTTTGATAGAATATTATAAGCTCCTTAATGTCTTTTACCGTAAAATATTTCAGATAGACATCCGCCATTTTTTGTTTTACAGAATCATAATTCAAATATTTTTCAAGGTATTGCACCAAAACGGGGTGGATTTTTTGCAAGGTTTCTTTTGGAAGTGCGCTGAGTTGCATGCCAACCATTTTGTTGGCAGTCTCCTTCATTGTCTTGTCCATTTCAATTATTTCGAAGAGTTGATAGCATACTTTATATTCTTCGTCAGTATGCGCAGTTTGAGCGTGTGCTGTGAAAACGCAGAGGCCTAGAAATAGCATTAATGCAATTGTGGTTCTTAACATTTGATTACTCCTTAACTTGTGGGTGGTTTACTTCAATAATTCGATTTCGTAGAGTTCCAGTTTG
>JAFSTJ010000374.1 GCA_017450525.1 Victivallales bacterium
ATGCTTCTTAGCGGCAAGGCTCTTCTTCTGCGCCTCAAGGAATTGCTGCGTCGCCTGCTCGTAATTCGCATCTGCCAAATAGGCAACTCCCTTGTTGTATATCAGATACGGATTGTCTGGCAACTGCTGCAATGCACTGTCATAATCCTTGACAGCCTCTGCGTTTTGACCTTTCTCAAAAGCGAGATTGCCCTTGCGTAAAAGGGACTTGGGCGTTTCCGCCAGCAATGCCAGGGGCAGCAAGGCTATGAATATCAGATATCTCATGCTCTCCTCTCCCTAACAAGTTCTGCCGCAAAAAGCAATACAATCGCCGCTATAAGGAAAATCTGGTATTTTTCCTCATATCTCTGGATGGTCTCCGCCTCCAATGCCTGCTTCTCCACACTTGCCACCAGAGAACGGTATATGCCACCCAAATCAAAGTTGCCAGTGGCCACAGGCAAATACCGCCCGCCAGGCGTGGCAGCCGCCATCTTGCGCAATGTTTCACCATCCAGACGGGAGCGCACCACATTTCCAGACTTGTCCTTTATGAAGTCTCGCTTGCCGTCCTCGTCCTTAGCCAGAATTGGCGTGCCTTCATTTTCATTGCCAAGCCCCACAGCCAGAATACGCACACCTTCCTTGCCCAATGCGGCGGCGGCATCCACGGCAAAACTGTCCTGGTCCTCGCCATCCGTAATCAGAATCACATCACGGCATTGGCGCTCCTGATTGTCAAGCACCGTATTCTGCACCAGCCTCAATGCATCTCCAATCTTGGTGCCGCCACGCCCCACGCTTCTCGGCTCCACGTCAGAAAGCATAAGGCGGAAAAAACCATAATCAACAGTAAGAGGGCACTTTACCATGGACGAGCCTGCGAAAACCACTAGTGCGATGCGATCACCCTCAAGCGCCTCCAGGCAGTCGCCAATGGCGATTTTGGCGCGCTCCAGGCGGTTTGGCAGCAAATCGTCCGCCAACATGGAGCGTGAAATATCCAGAACAAACACCACATCCCTGCCCTTGCGGTGCACTTCTCGTGAAACTGGATGCCAGCATGGGCGCGCCATGGCGACTATCAGCAACGCAAACGCCATAATGCGCAATACAGCCTTTATCAGCCTGGCATAAGGCGAGCAGGCGGCATTCAACCTTGCTGCCATCGTGGGATCCGCAAAACTGGCCAATGCCCTCTTGCGCTTGTAGGATGCATAGATATGCAATGCCACAAACAGCGGCAATGCCCATAGAAGATTCAGGTATTCAAGATTTCTCCAGATCATGGTAGCCTCCTGAATACGGTTGTAGACAAAAACAGGGCAAGCGCCTGGCAAATGAATGCCGCCAGCATAAAGGGCTGGCACAATTCCTTGTAGTCGATATAACTGGTAGATTCGACCTGGCTCTTCTCCAGCTTGTCAATTTCACTATACAGTTCCCGCAAGGACTTTGCATCCCAGGCCTTCTTGCAGAAACCGCCCGTCGCCTGGGCAATGCCTTCCAGTTCCTGCAAATCTGGCGGGCGCGTCATCACACGGCGCAGGCGATTGCCGTATTGCTGATAGGCGTCGCCTGTAATCGTAATCACATACAGTTTGATGCCCCACTTTGCCACCATCTCGCCTGCCTGCGCCACAGTCTTGCGCCCACAGTTGTTCTCCCCGTCAGTAAGCAGTATAATCACCTTGCTCTGTATCTTGTAGTCCTCTTTTGCCTTTTTGGACTGCTGCCTCAGATTTTCCTCCACCGTATGCAGACGGGCCGCCGCCAGCATAAGCGCATCGCCTATGGCAGTGCCGTCCTCCTCCTGTATTTCAGCCATTTTCACAGTATTCAGGAATGGGCGCAGCACCTCGTGACTCAATGTTAGCGGGCATATCGTGTCCGCATATCTTGCGAATGTGACCAGGCCAACCAAATCCTCCTTTCTGCCATTCATATCTGCCCCATTGCCGAACACGAAGTCATTGAACACCTTTTTTGCCAATTCAAAACGCTGACGTGCGCCACCACCATCCTGCATGAACAGGCTCATTGATGTGGAACGGTCAAGCAACATTTCTATCGCAACGCCTTGGCTTATGTTCTGTATCTTCTCATTGCCTGCCTGTGGCCGTGCCAGTGCAATAACCAAAAGCAGAAACGCCAGCAATTGCAACGCCAATGGCATGAATGAAAAACGCACACGCCAGGAATGACCTGCGGCCTTGACAGAAGCAAGGGACGAGAACCGCAAGGCACCACGCCTGAAACGCCTGCGCAATGCATAGATTACGCATGGCAGCAACAGCAGCAGGAAGGCCCATGGCATTTCAAAGCGCATCATGGCTGTGCCTCCTTGCCCTCTAGCTCGCCTGGTGCAGGTATGGTTGCATTGACAAAGTCCCTGCAGGATGTGTATGTGTCTTCAATTTCCTGCTGGCGTGGAACCTGCGCTGCAAAGCGCACTAGATCGCAATGTGTAAGGAACTGTTCCAGTTGTAGCCTGTACTTCGCCACTTCATTGGAGGCGGACTTGGCCTTTTCCAGAAATTCCTCAGTAGTCAGTTCTGGCGCACGTATCTGGAAACGCCCTTCGATATAAGTCCTCAATATCAGTTGGACTTCATTGTAATATTCCATTACAAGTCCCTTTTCGGGCAGTTTCTCCTCCATAAGCCTGTCCAATTCCTGCTGTGCAATCACCCATGGCGGTAAAGGTGGCGGCGGCAACGCGGCTTTTTCACGCCTCTTCTTTATGATATATCTGGTCAATAACACAAGCAGGCACAACGCAACAAGCGCCGCCGCAGTCCATGCCACATACGGAACAATGGACGGAGGCTCAAGGCGAGAATACGGCTTCTTGGAACTTTTTAGTTCGGCATCCAGACGCTTCTGTATTTCTTCGTCTTCAGGTATGCTTATATCCAGCGGAATCTCCTCTGTATCAATCTCGTGTGCCGCCTCGTCCCCCTTCTTGAAGCCCACTGTAAAATTGCCGATTTTGAATGTCTCACGGATTATGACAGGCTCAAGAACAAGACGCCGTTGATACAGGACACGCCCATCCTGGCATGGCGCTGGCACCGCATCTGGCTGTTGCTGCACAATAAGGTATTTCAGCGCGTCGCCTTTATTAAAATCAGGAAAAGCGACTGAATATTCCTTCGGCGCAACAGCCGTGAGCGTAAGCGCGATGCTGTCCTCAACTCCCGCAGCAGTCCTGTCCAGTTCCACCTTCAGTTCCAGTGGCCCCTGGGAATAGGTCTTGCTGTAGGGGCGCAGTTCCTGGCAAAACGCCAGAAGCGGCAGCAGCAATATGAAACAGAGAAACCTCATTTATTCTGGCTGCGCTTAACTGCCGCCTGGGCAAGTATCTCCGTTGCATCAATTGCTGGGACTGGCAGGTCATTGGCGCCGACAACAAGAGGTATTTCTGTGCAACCAAGTATGACCACCTGGGCACCTTTCGCCACCAAAGTCTTGCCAGCGGCAAGCATCTTCTCACGTGCCTTGTCATGCCCACCAGCCTTGATGCCGTATTCAGGCGAGTAGATGGCATCCATCACATCAGCCTGAACCGCCTCGTCAGGCACCACTATTTCAAGCCCCGCCGCCTCCAATTCCTTGGCATACACGCCTGATTTCACAGTGCCAGTTGTTGCAAGCAAGCCAACCTTCTTCACGGCAGGATGCTTTTCCTGAATATAAGCAACAACGGACTTAATCATGTTTATGAACGGAATCTGAACGTATGGCTCCACCTCTGGCAGAAAGGCATGGGCGGTATTGCATGGCATGATTATGAAGTCCGCGCCAGCCGCTTCCAGACGACGCGCCGCGCTAAGCATCTCTGGCACTGGAGAGGGTCCCTTGCCCAGCAGGGCAGCCGTCCTGTCAGGTATCTGGCAGTCGTTGTCGATTATGGTATGTGGATGTTCCTGGTCGCTGCGGGCGGGTGTTGCTTTCACCAGTTTCTGGAAAAGGTCCACCGTTGCGAATGGTCCAACACCGCCAAGTATGCCGATGGTCTTCTTACAACTAGGCAATGCGCATGGTGCCGCCTCGGAGCGTGACACGCCCTCCAGCCAGTCTGGCTGATGCACATAGAACTTGGCGCCGCTCTCCTCCAAAGCCTTGCGCCCGCGCTCGGTGGTGACAATGCGGCAGTCGCTGCCCAGGATATCTCCGTGGTCGCAAATCAGTTTGCCATCTGCAAACACCTGTTCCACCACCATCTTGTCATAATCCACCACAATCACATCCGCCGCCGCGCCTTCCTGAATGTAGCCACGGTCGGTGAAGCCCAACATGCGTGCCCCCGCCAAAGATGCCTTGTGCGAGAATTCAGGCAATGTGAAGGCACCGAACTTGACCAACAGCAGGCCTTGATGCAAAGTCAGGTTTCTGGGTATCTTGCCGCCGTCAGTGGACAATGCATCAACAATGTACTTGCCTGTGCTGTCCTTGGAAAGCGCCAATGCCGTGGAGGAAATGGGCGAGTTTGCATAGAAACTCATAGTAACCTTGCCTTCATGCTCATCGTAGTATTTCAAGCCTTCCTCTGGCTGCAGCAGCACCACTTCCTTGCGAACGGTGTCCTCCCCATTCACGCAAGCACGGCCATCCAAGATTGCCTGGCGCAATGCTGACCTGGACACTTCATATCCTGCCCTGCGCAATTCATTGGCAGTCACCCTGCTGCGGGGAGTTGTTTCGTCAGTGAAATATCCGCTGGTGCCATTGATGAGAGCAAGATACGATTCCGTCCTCAGATTGGGATTGCTCTTTATCGCCTCAAGGGCAATCTTCGCCTCTTCCACAGGAGCATAAACGCCGCCACGGCAATATGAGTTGATGTGGGCAATGTGCATGGGCATGCCCTGGGACAGTTCCACGGCCTCTACCATGCCACGTATGTCGCCATTGGTCTCAACAGTGCCAGTATGGAACGCCATCCAGACACGCCTTTCATGGCAGAGGCGCACCACATCCGCAGTCGCCCTGCGCGTCAATGGCATGTGCCCGCCAATCAACTTGACGCCCATGGCGCCGCCGCTGGTCGCCTGGTCAATTTTCTCCGCCAATTCGCTGACCGACGGGTCTGGTCCAGTAAGATTGCCACGTGGAATCAGGCCGCTGACGAATGCAACGCAGATACCACTGCCATATTTGCGGCACTTCTCAATGAACTGTGGAGGAGGTGTGCTTGCATCCATTTCCAATGCAGTAGTGACACCTGCGCGTGCAAGCATGTTCCAACCGTATGTGCTGCCTTCCAGATGCATGTGCGGATCCACCAAGCCTGGCATAACCAATTTGCCTGTGGCATCAATGGTCTTCTCTCCAGCCTTTTCAGCCAACGCAGTTCCAATTTCAGCAATACGCCCGCCTTCTATCCTCAAGTCCCCCACTTGCACCTTGCCGCTCTTGGGGTCAACAATCTTTCCGTTCCTGATTAAAAATGAATTTTCCATTGCCATTTCCTTTTTCTATCCACAGATTAACACAGATTTACACAGATTATTTTCGTTGTCTGAAGAACTGCACCAGTTTTCTGGTGTAGTCCTGGCCAGTTGAAATCTGGAGCAAATCCACTTCCATTCCGCGGAGCTGGGTAGAAAGCCGTTCGCTCCTTTCATTCTGCAGGCGGCGATACGCGTCTCGCACCGCCTTGCTGCTTGTGTCCACCAAGCGCATTTCGCCTGTTTCCGCATCCTCCAGCATGACCAGGCCGGCCTGTGGCAGTTCGCGCTCCGCCTCGTCAGAAACATCGACCGCAATCATGTCATGTTTCCTGCCCAAGGTGCGCAAGGGGCGGAAATAGTCCTTGCCATCCTGGAAATCCGACACCAGAAACGCCACGCATCTGCGGCGTATCACCTTGCCGAAATAATCTAGCGCGCCGCAGATGTCGGTACCACGCCCATTTGGGGTAAAGGACAATACCTCCTGTATGATGCGAAGCGCATGTGAAACTCCCTTGGCGGGCGGTATGAAGCGCTCCACCTTGTCGGTGAACATTATCAGCCCCACCTTGTCATTGCTCTTCACAGCGGAAAACGCCAGCAATGCGCACAATTCAGAGGCAAGTTCGTTCTTGCTGCCGTCCCTGGTGCCAAAAGTGCCCGACGCGGACATGTCCACCAGGAACATCACGGTCAATTCACGCTCCTCGTGGAAGCGCTTAACGTATGGCCTGTCCTGACGGGCTGTCACATTCCAGTCGATAGAACGCACATCATCACCAGGCTGGTATTCCCTGACCTCGTCAAACTCCATGCCCGAGCCACGGAACGCGCTCTGATATTCGCCAGCCAGTACATCGTTCACGG
>JAFSTJ010000030.1 GCA_017450525.1 Victivallales bacterium
CTCTTCTTTACGGACGGCTATGGCGATGCGCCTGACAAGGCACCTGGCTATCCAGTCATCTGGGTTCTGACGCCTGGCGGGAAGAAGCCCTGCGACTGGGGCGATGTGATTCAAATCGAGGAAGAACAAAAATGAATATAGATGACAATGTCGCATATCCCTGGTATTCTGATGACAAGGTGCTTATATGGGAGGCAATCAGGATCTTGCTTGCATTGCCAGACAGTCAAGATTATAAGTTTAACTACGATTTTCATGCTGCCTATTTCCAGACCATTGAGGCTATTGAACAAGGCAATGCATGGAACTTCTTTCTGGAGCATTATGCTTTGCAGTCGAAGCGTTTTCTGAAAGGTGATTCTGGGTGTACCTCATGGTGCTTTGTCTTCTACAATCTGCTGCTTGCATTGGAGTATGACAAAAAGCATCAGACTGCGTCTGGTACAAAAGTGCGCAGTCCATGGTATTCCCGCAAGGATTTTGTCAAGCTAGAAAATAGGGTCTGCACTGTGCAGCCTTACAAGTTATGGAGTTGGCACTCATTCGCCTCCTTTCCTCCAGTAGAGAGACGTTCGGAATGGAGTTATTATTCCAAAGAATGGAAGAATGTGGATTACCCTGTCCGCGCATTGAAGCCCAGCCTTGTCAAGGCAATTGAAGATGGTGACCTGGGCCTGTTGCGCCTGGAAATAGACTTGTCCAGGCATCAGGAGACAACGCTGAAGTATGTGCAGCGCACTCTGCTTAACCGCCAGATGTATGAATGGCTCTTCCTTTTGCGAAAGGACTATGCCTTTCCAAAGGAGGAACTAATCCCTGAATTGGAGTATTTTCTTTGGGAAAGATGGAATCATGACCATGAGGCGCTCAATAGCAAGGAGGAAAATGAGGAGGGGCTTGCCAAATGGGATGAGGACAATAATCTGGTGCGCCTTTTTTCATTTAGCGAGGAACTTTGCAATGCCACGCTTGAGCAGCTTGAGGCCCATGATCTTTTGACGCCAGTCATACTCAAGGCCGTACTGCTGCATTTGGGAAAACGGTTTCATATTAAGATACCCAATATCAAGACAATTGTATTGGCTGCCAGATTGAAGAGCACCGTGAGGTCTTTGCCCGAGGAAAAGCAGCCAGGCGCAATGGAGATATTGGAGAGATATTTCCGCAAGTCCTATTTCCAGCTGGCAGATGTCTGCCGCGAATACGGCGTGAATTTTGATGGAAAGGACTTATAGTACAAAAAAAGTTTCCACCTGTATGGTTTGCGGGGGTAGCCAGCGCGTCCCGCGCTGGAAATACCAGCCTGGCAATTGTGTAGTGGTTCTCCAGCGCGGGACGCGCTGGCTACCTCCAACCATTAAAGAAGCAAGCAAAAATGACTAACGAATCACATATATATTGCAGCCAGAAGACATGGCTGGAGGGGCCTGCTGTGGAGCAGTTCAGGCGCGTGCTGGGCTTTGACGGCATTCAGAAGGGCGCGGCTTTTCCTGATTTGCATCCTGGGCGGGGCGTGCCGATTGGTGCGGCATTCCTGTCTGAGAGAATAATTTATCCTGCGCTGATTGGCAATGACATCGGCTGTGGCATGACGCTGTTCGACACGGGCATCCCTGCACGCAAGCTGAAGACGGATAAGCTCCTGCGCAAGCTTGGGGATGATCCAGAAACAGTCATACAGCAGCTGTCCATGGAATGCCTGCCTGAAATGGAGGGCATGGTGGATGACAGCCTGGCTATGCTGGGAACCTTGGGGCACGGCAACCATTTCGCGGAAATACTGGAATTGGAGGCTGTGCTGGATGCCGATGCCTGCCAGAAACTGGCCATTCCCAAGGGCAATGCTCTGCTGCTGATTCATTCGGGCTCCCGTGCATACGGCGAGGCCTTGTGGCGCGACTTTGCGGCAAAGCATGGCGAGGATGGCGTGTCAGCTGACAGCGAGGACGGCGCGGCTTACCTTGCCGCGCACAAGGAACTTGTCGCCTGGGCCACCTACAACCGCAGGCTGGTGGCACATGCCTTTGCCCATCTACTGGGATGCGAGTTGCACGAGGTACTCAATGCCACGCACAACAGCATAACATCGGTTGGCGAGGCACACTATATTCACCGCAAGGGGGCAAGCGCGGTGGAGCAGGGTAGGCCAGTTGTGGTTGCTGGCTCAAGAGGCACACACTCGTATCTGGTGAAACCCGTCGGCAATATGGAGGAGAATCTGTTCTCGCTGGCGCATGGGGCGGGGCGCAAGTGGAACCGCCAGAGCACGAAGGCTCGCATACGCGAGAAGCATGACGACATGTCCTCCCTTCTGCAGACGAAACTTGGCACGAAAGTCCTCTGCCCCGACAAGGATCTGCTCTATGAGGAGGCCCCCGAGGCATACAAGGACATTGAGGACATAATCGCGGATTTGAAATCTTTCAAGCTGGCCGAGCCTATTGCAAGGATGCGGCCCATTGTCAACATAAAACCATGAGGAGAGGACAATGCAGTACAAGGTTGTAAGAGTTTATAATAAAGAACATTCTATTGATTCCGATATGGCGATTCAAAGGGAATTGGAGAAAACCTTGAATGAACTAGCGAAAGAGGGGTGGCGTTTAGCTTTCATTAATGAGTGGGGTTCTGTTTTGTTAGTAACTTTGTGCAAGGATTAATTTTATATAATGCCGACTATTCTTCAAATATCATCGGGGCAGGGGCCTGCGGAATGCAGGTGTTTTGTTCCGCTTTTGGCTGACATTGTTCGCAGGGAGGCGGCGCAGTCGGGCATAATATGCCGCCCCTTGTCGGAGTATTCTGCCAAAGACGAGCAGTTGGCTTCGCTGCGCTTTGTCGTGGGGGGCGATGGGGTGGATGCGTTCCGCAATGCCTGGCAGGGTACGATACAGTGGATATGGAAGAGCACCATACGTCCCAACTGGCCCCGCAAGAACTGGTTCGTCAAAGTGTCGTTCTTTGATTTCAAGGCGGACGATGGCAAGTCATTCAAGCCAAGTGAATTGAAGTTCGAAACATGCCGCGCCTCTGGACCAGGCGGCCAGCATGTGAACACAACGGATTCCTCCGTGCGCGTGACGCATATTCCCAGCGGCATAGTGTGCACTGCCAGCGAGGAACGCTCGCAGATACGCAACCGCGAACTGGCGGTGTTGCGCTTGCAGGAAAAACTGAACCTGATTGTGGAACAGCAGCACGCAGACCAGAACGAGGCGATGTGGATGGACCACTACCAGCTGGAACGAGGCAAGGCAATCCGCGTTTTCAAGGACCTGCCTCCAAAGGAGCTGCGCTAGGCGTTCACGCTGGCGTTCATTTGCGCAGCTAGGAGCCGCGCATTCAGGACGTTGGATTTCCTTGCAACCTTTATGTCACGCGTCCTGAATGCGTAGCTCCTAGTCGCGCAAATAACCATTGCCTTCCATTATGGGGAACATGGCATTTGCAAAATATTACATGCACAATACATTAGAAGCAATTTAAGAACATTTTGAAGAATACAGCAAGTGGTAGCATCGGGGAAAGTCATAGATTTGAGGTTAGAACGGCCATTGCGCTTTGATGCGCTCTACCGCAGGGAGTTGCTGTATCGCAGTGTGCTGTCCTTATACACGAAGGCGCTATTCGTCCGCAGCAAGGCGCGATGCACATCCTGGGACGGGGGCAATCTGTATCAGTTTGCCTTTCGTGGCGAGAACGAGATAAGCCAGCTGCACCATGAACTATGCGCGCATGCCTTTGCATTCTCACCAGCGAAGCCTCTTCGCATAAAGAGGAATGACAAGGAGCGGATAGTGTATATCTGGCCCTGGCGCGAGCGCGTTGTGGATTTGATGCTGTATCAAATGCTGAACAGCCATCTGGACACTCGCTTTTCCAGAAACGTATTCGCCTTCAGATGGCATGGCTATGGCATTGATCGCTGCCAGAAACGCATAGAGCGCTACATTGCTCTTCATGGGGATACCCCATTGTATTTGCTGAAGCGGGATGTGTCCAATTGCTTCCCATCAATCTCGCACCAGGTGCTTGGCAATGTGCTGGAGGAACTGTCGACAGAGGACGACTATCTGTACAAATTGCTGAAACAGCACATCGCATTCTCCTTTTTCGAGCAGGACGGCACGGCGCGTACCGCCACTCAAGGAGTGCCATTCGGTGCACCGACTGCCTGCCTCCTTGCCAATTTGTCGTTGCTGCCATTTGACGATGCGCTGGCAAGCCTGCCAAATGCACTTTATTCACGATATGCGGATGATATGCTCTTCCTCACGCCTGACAAGGGTATCGCAATGGAGGCGCGGGACAGGTTCCAGAATGTATTTGACAGCCTGGACCTTGTTTCCAAGGAGGCGGCTAGCATAAATGCCCTGTTCGCGCGGCAGGGCAGCGGCGAGGATGCGGATTTTGCGTCCATGACAGGCGTCAAGCATCTGGGCATCTACTTCAGCCCTGGTGGAAAGACATCTCTTTCCACAGACAAGCAACGGAAGATATGCCAGCTATTCCGCAGAAGATTTGGCGCCTTGACACGTGTTCTGGACAGGCAGGAAACTGCCTTGAAGCGTGCAGGCATACTCTGCCGCGCTGCAAGGAATATGCTTGAGAGGCAACAGTCCCCTGTTGCCATCATTGACTACTATCTCAAGCATGTCAATGACATAAGGCAGTTGCAGTTGATGGACCGATGGCTGGCGGAGGAAGTGCTTGCCCGCTCCTTGCGGAATGGGCACAAAAAAGGCAATTTCAGGAAGATAACATTCCAGCAGTTGCGTGAGATGGGACTGCCCAGCCTGCTTCATCGCAGGCGCCTGCTGGTTCATTCACATCTTGACACCTCATTCATAAATTGGAAGAATCCATTTCCGAGATGACTGGAATGGCAGTGGCCATGCAATCGCTAGCGATTGTATTTCCCCGCAGTTTGCAGGCATGGTCCAACCACGGAAACGTGGCTGAATGTTCGCGGGAAGGGCGGACCACTGTAGGCAAACATCCCAGGCCTGCTGCGCAGGCCTGGTTTATTGAATAACATGAATGTTATTCAATAAACTATGTTACATTGTCATTCCAGTCATCTCGCAAATGGATTTTA
>JAFSTJ010000375.1 GCA_017450525.1 Victivallales bacterium
GCTCAGAACAATGAGACCCGCTTGAAGGCTCTCATTGATGAGGCGAATGTGACTAGGACCATTGCCCTGGTCTTGGACAACAGGGGCATTTCGCCAGAAAAGGTTTACGATTTTCTCAATCCGTCGCTGTAAAGCATAGGCAATCCGTTTCTGCTGCCTGGCACACGCGAGGCATCGGAGCGGCTATGGAAGGCTATACACGATGGGCAGCGCATCATAATCCATGGCGATTATGACACAGATGGCATCACCGCCTCGGCACTGCTTGCCTGGGTACTCAGGCGCAATGGCGGCAAGGTGGAGTGCTATCTACCCCACCGCATTGATGATGGATATGGGCTGACGCCTGAATCCATCACAAAGGCAAATGCCACTTCCAAGGACTTGCTGATTACCGTGGACTGCGGCATTACCAGCTACGAGGCAGTGGCAATGGCGAAGGAGATGGGTCTTGATTTGATTATCACAGACCATCATACGCCTGGTGCTGAACCACTTGAGGTCGTGGCCGTTGTGGATCCAAAACTGCCAGGAGCACCTGCGGAAATCCAGGAAATGGCTGGTGTCGGCGTGGCGTTCAAGGTATGCCAGGCCTTCCTCAAGTATGGCCATGAGATGAATTTCGGCGGTGAGGACACGGACTTGTCACAGGGACTTGACCTGGTGGCGCTAGGTACCGTGGCGGACATTGTGCCGCTGTTGCATGAAAACAGGGTACTGGTAAAGCATGGACTCGCGATCCTGGCGCAGCAAAGGCGTCCTGGAATGCATGCCCTCTGCGAAATCGCAGGTGTGACGGATGAGATTTCAACACCTGACATCACCTACAGGCTCGCACCCAGAATCAATGCTACTGGCAGAATGGGCGATCCTACTGACAGTCTCCGCCTGCTGGAATCCTCCAGCATGGTGACTGCCTCGGAACTTGCCAGGGTGCTTGACCAGCAGAACAAGGAAAGGCAGACCATCGAGGAGGCAGTGGTCAAGGATGCGGAGGAACAGATTGCCCGCAGATGCGACCTTAAGACCATACGCTCTCTGGTGGTGTGGAGTGACAACTGGCACCAGGGCGTGGTGGGTATCGTAGCCAGCCGCTTGACTCGTAGATACCATCGTCCGTCGGTGGTTTTGACAAGGGATCCAAGCGGGCAGTTCACTGGTTCTGCCCGCAGCATACGGCGCCTGAATCTGGTTGATTTGCTGGGCGAGTGCTCTGATTCCCTGATACGTTTCGGCGGCCATGCGATGGCTGCCGGTCTGTCGTTGACGGAGGACAAACTAGATGATTTCTGCCGCCAGTTTGACGATGCGGTGAAGCGTGTGCTTGGCATAGAATCCATGAAGCCACAGCTGAATGTTTGTGGCGAGGTCATGTTCAGCGAACTGGACAGGTTCTTCTTTGAGGAACTTAAGATGCTGGAGCCATTTGGCCATGGCAATCCTGAGCCTGTTTTCATTTCCAGAGGAGTGTATCCTGACAATATACGCCCAGCAGGAACAAACCATTCGCGTGGCAGCGTGTATGACTTGTCTGGCGCCCACATACAGTTCATTGCTTTTGCGCGGCAGCCCCAGGACTTCCCGCCGCCGCCGTGGGATGTGGTATATACCCCGCACGTCAACCATTTCAATGGCAGTGCATTCCAGCAAGTGCGGATTCTTGATCTGCGCAATTCATACGTCCAGTGATAGTAGTTATAAATATGTTGAAAAGGTTTTTACTTTTGTCGTTGTACCTGACAGCCTTGTTGCTGCTAGCTTCTTGCGTTGTGGAGCCTGTGACAGGAAGGCGTCAGCTTATTGTTGGTTCTGTTGAAGAGGAAATGGAGCAATCTGCTCTGCTTTGGACCGAGACGCTAAAAAAGCACAAGCCCAGCAAGTACTCTGATTTGAAATGGCTTGTGGACAAGGTGCAGACAACACTGCTGAGCAACGGTGACTTCGGCCATAAATGGACATTCATGCTGCTCTCATCCGATGAACCCAATGCCTTCAGCCTGCCAGGCGGGCAGGTGGCGGTTTACGATGCGCTTTTCAAGCATATTGACAATGAGGCGGAGTTGGCCGCAGTCATCGCACATGAAATGGCGCATGTGATAGCAAGGCACAGCGCGGAACGCTCTACTGAAAGATATGTGGTGGACATGGGACGCTCCGCATTGTCGGCTGCCCTGGAGCAAGCACGGGCAGAAAAGAAGGACATAATTATGGCGGCATATTCAGGTATTTCCAACGTGGGTTTCCTTATGCCGTATTCACGGCAGCACGAGTATTCTGCCGACAGGATTGCCATGGTCATGATGGCGCAGGCTGGATATGACCCTCAGTGCGCTATTGATTTTTGGGAGCGCTTCGCCAAGACTGGTCGTACGGGTTTCCCCAGCGATTTCCTTGCATCGCATCCTTCCGATGCCGCCAGGGCCAGGGCCTTGAAGGCGATTCTGCCGGAGGCGAACAACATCTACCGTGTTTCCCACAAGATTGGCAAGGGTGTTCTTCTGCAACACTAATATTGCTGTTTTATTCTTAAAAAGAATAATATATTTAAGCTGCGTATACTTAAGGAGTGCGATATGAAAATCCGCATTTGTTTGTTTTTTGCATTTTTTGGATTGATTGTTCTGGCACAGGGTTTGTTGAATGTTGAGGAACTTGTCATTGAGGGCAGGAATGTCAGCAGTGGAAGGTATCCCGATGCGGATTATGCCATAATTGACAACAAAATTACGCTGGAATACAGGAAGGATGCCACCCATGTTTGCATTGACGATACTGCGGTGAAGATATTGACGGAGGCTGGTCGCAAGAAGCAGCGGGTGCTGCGGGAATACTATAGCAAGGCGTATTCCACGTCTTCGTTCACATTGATACAGGTAATCTCACCTGACGGCAAGGTGCGGGATATAGATCCCAAGGCTGTCTGCAAGGAAAGCATTGACCAGAGTCAGATGGGTAGTAACATCTATGACCCTAACCATAAGGTCTTGTCGGCCAGCATACCTGGCTTGAATGTGAATGACATAGTGCGCTACGTTGTAAGGCGCGACGAGTACAAGGTGAGGATGCCAGGCGCTTTTGGTGAATATTATGTGCTGGAGTATGATGCGCCTATCATAAGCACCACAATTCAGGTCAAGACGGCTCCCGATTTGCCCTTGAAGCACAAGCGTGTTTTGTCGCCAGTTAGAGGTACTGTGACTTATGATGTCAGGGAGCAGAAGGATGGTTCTTCACTGCATATTTGGAAAGTCGCCAATGTGCCTATGGCCATTCCAGAACCCAAGATGCCGAAGATGTACACATGCGTCCAGCGCCTATTGCTAAGCAACATTGACAAGTGGGAGGACGTATCCAGCTGGTACTGGAAGCTGTCCGAGCCGCATTTTAAGTGCAGTCCAGAAATGGAGGCGAAGATACAGGAATTGACGAGGGGCGTGACTGATGATATGGAGAAGGCCAAGAGGATATTCACCTTTGTCTCCCAGGAGATTCGCTATATGGGCGAGACCACGGAGACCGAGGCTCCTGGCTACGAACCCCATGATGCAGCGGTTACCTTTGGCAAGAGGCATGGTGTGTGCAGGGACAAGGCGGCGCTGCTGACTGCCATGCTCCGCGGCGCTGGAATTGAGGCGTTCCCTGTGCTGATACACGCTGGTCCCAAGAAGGATGTGGAGGTGCCACAGCCATTCTTCAACCACGCCATCACGGCCATTCGCACCAAGGACGGACAGTATCGTTTGCTGGATTCCACAGACGAGAACACGGCGGACTGGTTGCCTGCCTATCTTGACAACAAGAGTTATCTGGTGGCGACGCCAGAAGGGGACACCTTGAGGACTTCGCCTGTGCGTCCTGCAGATGAGAACCATGCGGGGATTGACATCCAGTGCGATGTCAATGCAGAGGGCACCTTGCATGGTTTGGTAACATTTGACTTCACTGGCATCAACGACAATGTCTA
>JAFSTJ010000376.1 GCA_017450525.1 Victivallales bacterium
CACATAAAAATGCGCGGAGCGGCGTATCCAGCACTTCTGGGACTGAACAGAAATATCCTTATGTACGGATACCCAAGGTGCAATCGGCTCCCGAAATAGATGGAAGACTTGAAAAAGGCGAATGGGCCAGAGCGGCAGCTGTAACAGGTTTCCAGGAGCAAGGCGATTGTAAATTGTCCCCGCAACAATCTGTAGTGTACATCTCTTACGATGAGCAAAATTTGTATTTTGCATTACGAAGTGTCGTGACAGGTCCATTTAAAAAAGGGGAGGCGGGTCGCGATAAAATCAAAATGGATTGCGAAGCATTTGAGATATGGGTCAGCCCGAAGGAACGGCAATGGTTTCAGTTTTTAGGAGTTCCCGCTGGCGGCTTTATGGATATAAGTTCAGAGGCTGGCATTAAGTGGAATGGGGATATTAAATATTCCTCTCGGTTCGATGATGCTGGTGAAAACGCTGGAGGAATTTTGACATTTAACAAAACGCTCTGGACAGCTGAAATCGCAATGCCGCTGAAAAGCATCGGGATTACGTCTCCTCCACCGCAAGGGACTATTTGGCGAATGAATTTCTGTAGAGATCTTGCCGAAGTGGATGGCAAGTCACGGACTATTGAGCAATGGACAAGCTGGTCTCCTACTCAAAACCACTTTACCGACACCAGTTTTTTCGGTTACGTTGAATTTGGAGGTGATTGCCCCGCAGTACAACTGCTCGGGCTTGGTGAGCCACGGGACGGATTGCTTCACCTTAACGGGGAGATAAGTTTAAAGTCCTTGGAAAATGTCAAATTGGCATCGATTGTAAAAATCAAGGATACTGAAAAAGTAGTACTGGAAAAAGAAACAAGTGTATCTACCAGTGAAGGCAAATCATTTTCGCTTGAGAGTCTTCTGAAACTCAGCAGGACAACTGATCTTGTTCTGGAATTTACGGCATCAAACCCAAGCGGTTCGCAGAAATATTACATTGCAAAAATCCCATTTGCATGTGTATCCTCCTTTGATGTAAAAGTAATACCTGTATATACCAAGGGATTTGCCGATATTGAGCTTGATACCGCCAGAGTTGAGGAAATTGGCCAGAATGACAAGGTTTCTGTCAATATAGAAGGGACAGATATATCGGCGGAAAAGATTATAGTTTCACCAGGCGGTAAAATCCAGTTCAGATTTGACATATCGAAGTTAAGCGCGGGCGACTATGTTGTGAAAAGTTCTGTATTGAATGGCAATAATCAAATAATAGTGTCAAGTTCAGTGCCTTTGACAATCCCGCAAAAACCGCAATGGCTTGGCAATGCGATTGGAATATCGGAACAAGTTCCGCCGCCTTGGGGCCCTATGGAGACAAATGGGAATATTATAGCAATCACAGGCCGTAAATATGCCTTGGCTGACAATGGGCTGCCAGAGCAGATAGTTGTTTGCAATGAAAGGGTTTTTACGAAAAGGCCGTCTATTAATCTTGTCGTTGCTGGTAAATCGAAAGACATTGTATTTGAGCCGGTGAAGAATACTTCAGCAAATGAAACAGAAAGCGCATGGCTGATAAAAGGGGCCTTTGACAATCTGAAAATTGAGGGAAGCCTGTGCACGGAATATGATGGCTTTTCTCTTTACAAGTTTACGATAAGCCCTCTGGCGCCGATTGAGATAGATGCCATCTACATGGATTTTCCAATTGGGAAAAACATTGCCAATTATGTTCGCGCCAATGCCTATCTGCCGAAATTCAAAAATTGCAATGCCAGTCTCTACAAAGGATTTTCCAGTGCTAAAAGAGTGGATCTTGCTGGAAAATGGTTCTATAGCCCAGGCTGGTGCTGGCCTGGGGAATTTTTCAATGAAATATGGGTTGGCAACGATAGAGTTGGGTTTGCATTGATGACGGAATCCGATGAAAACATTAGAGGAAACAAGCATATAGAATTCCTTGATAAGGATGATGATACGACCATTTTGCGGGTGAATCTTGTCAGCAAGCGGATGATGTTAGACAGGCCAATGAAATATGAATATGCATGGACGGCAACCCCAGTCAAGCCTGAAACCAAGAATCCGAAAAAATGGCATGCATCATATTTTGCCAATTGGCCTGAGGATTTCAGCAAACGTCTGTATGTGGGGGCTCAATATCGCATTTGTTCCCCATCGTATCCCAAGCTCAGAAATCCAGTAAACAACCTTGTCGCCAAAAACCACGAGTATGGAGCCAAAGTCGTCCCTGATTTCTATTTGTGCGCGGCTCAATTGAATACGCGCGAACAAAAGCTGTTTGGACATGAATGGGAAGTGACTCCCAGGCAATCTTGGAGCAACATGGTGTTTGCGTCCCCAAACAGCAATTATACTGATTTCCTGCTCCATACTGTGAAATGTTATGTAGAGAATTTCGGTCTGGATGGAGTTTACTTGGATGTATCTCTTCCTGTCGCCTCGGACAATCCATATCATGATGCAGGCTATACGGATAGAAACGGAAAAAGGTGCCCGACTGCGACTATCTGGAAACTGCGTAATTTGTACAAACGGCTTTATACATATCTGCATACGGAGGGGAGGGATGGCGTGATTTTCGCACATGCGGCGACACTCCCTGAATTTGTCGGTTTTGTCGATGTATTGACGGCAGGCGAGGAATGGGGGGCTGAAAAGGAGAAACTTTACTCAAGGCTTTCTCCAGATATGTTCAGAACGAAGGAAATGCACATTCAATATGGAGTGCCTTATACCTTTTACTCGTTCCATCAGTATTCATGGCGTGTCAATGACCCAGTTCCTTTGGACGAAATATTGATGATGACATTGCCTCATCGAATAATGCCGACAATCGGTGATGCTGCTGGAGGAAAAGCCATCATCCCCGTATGGGATTTGATGGATGAGTGGATTACAAGTTCGGATTTTATTCCATACTGGAGTCCTAAATCCCCTGTGAGAACCAACAGCGAAAGCGTTTTGGCAAGCATTTACAACAAAAAAAATGAAAGGAAGGCATTGATGATTGTATCCAACTGGGGATACGCCCCCGCTGAAGCAAAAATCTCTTTGACTTTTGCCCATGAAAAGACAGAGAAATTAAAGATGACAGAGATTTATCCAGAAAACACCACTATTCAATTGCACGGAAATTCTGCCAGCTTTTCCATAAAGGCAAGAGGTTTTAAAATCATCAGAGTGGATTATTGACAAGTTATTGTCAGGCAGAAATATAGTTGGGAGTGAATTGGTATGAATATGCTTTTTATCGGAGGCGGTTCATTGCGTATATTGCCTCTGCTAAGGGGGGCTTTTGAGCAGGCGTCTGCAGTTTTTCGCAACGGGGAAATCCGCCTGGTGGATTTGCAGTTGAAACGGGCTGAAGCAGTCGGCAGAATGTTGCTTGCATGTCCAGAATACGCCAATGTGGGGTGCCGTGTGGTCTGGACTGATGAGCTTGAGGGAGCCTTGCCAAATACAGATGTGGTCTATTTGACCATGGGGGCGCGCCGCTCGCCGTCAAATGAGCAATCAGTTTTTCTTGCCAATAAATACGGATTTTGCTCCACTGACAATCTTTCCATCAGCGGTGCATTTTTGTCACTCCGCTTAGGACGGACTATTCTTGGTATTGCACGAAAAATGGAGAAATATTGTCCGAAGGCATTGATGTTGATTTTTCCGAATCCAGTGGCTGTGTATTCACATTTGGTAAATACATTCACTAAAATCAGGGCCTTGGGTATCTGCGGCGGTTTTAACAATCATCGTTACGATTTGACCAGATTAATTGGGCGGGATGAATTCGACCCTGGTTGGAACGTAGTTGCCGCAGGTGTCAATCATTTGTCATTTATTTTGCGTGGCGATTATCACGGCAAGGATTTGTATTCAGAAATTTTGCCACGATACTTGAATGCCGAGTGGAAACCTTTGAAAATTGCGGCCTCATCGGAAATAATACAGCGAGGAGTCACCGAGGCATTGAGTTTCATGTACCGCATGTTCCACCGTTATGGAACCATTATCTTTTCTTCTGAATTTGATGGGAGCGCCCATGTTTTTCCCGATGAGGCATTGGAATTGCAAATTGCACGTAATGGCATGGGAGAAAATTTTGAACCTGAAGCTGCAGAAAAACAATTTGACCTTGAAGTAAAGGAGCGTTTTGAACGTTTCATCGCGATGTCAAAACAAACTGAAAAAGTGGATTGGAACAATTCCGACGACTTGCTCTCCAAGGTGACTAGCGATATTGCCATACCGATTTTCAAGGCATTGTTTTGCAAGGAAAAGATGCGGATTGTGGCAAGTCGCCCCAATTGCGGTGCTGTTCGTGATTTTGCGGATAATGTCCCCCTGGAATATACGATGGACATATCTGGGGCAGAAATCACGCCTGTTGAAAACCAGTACATCCCATCGCCTTTCAAGGGGGTGATTGCATCATTGGCGGAATTTCAACGTCTTCAATCCGAGGCGATTGTGAAATGGGAGCCACGTATTTTCGCCGATGCACTGGAGGCTTATCCTGTTGGTCAATTCAGTAGAAAACGCAATGAATTTTATCGGAAAATGTTTGACATCTACTCTGATGTGGATTCACACATGCTCCAAGCAAGGCAATTCTTTGAATAATGAGGCAATTTTCAAACGCATATAAGACGGGCAAGTGTAAAAGATGAAACGGATTGTTAATTCAGAAAAAGAATTGTTCGCTTTATTCAAGGCAGGTGACATTGCCATGGTGCCATATCTGGTTACGGAAATCAATGGGCGAATTGAGGCTGAATATGAAAAGGACTGGTCTAAGACTGCAAATGTCGTTCACTGGCATGCTAACTATCGGGGGCAATTCAGCGATGATTTGTATCTGACTTATGAATCTGATGAGATAACATGCCGCCGTCTGGTTAAGAATATCTCTTCGCAAACCATAGCTTTGAAAGAAGCTGGCATTGAATTACGCGGCATTGATTTCGGGAAAAATCCAGAAAACAATTATTATTACCATGCCGAAAATCCCAGAATTTATGCGACAATGACTTTGCCTGTGGATTTTGAGCGAATGGCCCCAGGTGGCAAAGACCCCAAATATGATATTGGAACATACCTCTCCTATGTGGAGGCGCCTTGCTGCTCAAAGCGTGTAGGGGCCTCTCCCTTT
Source organism: Victivallales bacterium (assembly GCA_017450525.1). Taxonomy (GTDB): domain Bacteria; phylum Verrucomicrobiota; class Lentisphaeria; order Oligosphaerales; family Oligosphaeraceae; genus RGIG3456. The sequence continues at coordinate 5,152 of JAFSTJ010000376.1, forward strand.
CAGGCTTTCCCTGCAATCCTTCTTGGCAACAACGACACTGAGCATGCTCTGGTTCATGGAACATTGGAGCAAAAAGTGTTTTATCATTGCTATGAACTTTGCAATTTTCGCGGGAAAGTTCGCGTTGACATCATTTCAGGTTTCAAGGGTATTTCCGCACTGGATGTCATTCCAAACAGAACCTTGACGGATCGCTGGTATCTTGGAACAACAGAACATGCAAATGACATTGAACGGATTTTTGAGCGTTACACTAGGGTTTTGCGTTCCATAATGCCTCCGCTTAACGGAGCAGGAAATGCAAATCGGCACAGCGTTGTCTGGGAGTCCTGGAATGATTGCATAGAACGCAATGTTTCAGAGGAATTGATGCTGAAAGAGGCGGAATTTGTCCATCAGAATTTTCCAAATGTCCGTTATGTACAATTGGACGACGGCTACTGGCACAACGATAAGCAATCAAACGGCATTGGTACCGCCTATGAGAAAGATGGCGGCATTGACAAGAATAAGTTTCCATCAGGACTTCGTACCTATTCCGACAAGATTCGGCAGTTTGGCTTGATTCCAGCTATATGGATTGGATTGAGTTGTCCTGCATGCTCCCAAATAGCAAACGAGCATCCCGAATGGAAAGTGGATTACGCATGGCGCTACAAAGAATACGATGGCCTGGAATGCAGCATGGTTCTAGATCCAAGTATTCCAGAAGTAAGAGAATACTTGCTATATGCCTTTAATAAATTCTGCAATGACTATAATTTCAGCGGTATCAAACTTGATTTCTGGAGTTTCGTATTTGAGACCATCGCACCTTTGCTGAAAAACAGAGAGCATTCTTCATACGAGTGGCGTAGATGGCTGCTGACTGAAATCAGGAAACTTTTGCCGACGGATGCCTATTTCCAGACAGGATGCGATATTGTCCAGGGAAATCCATTCCTGGGAGAATTTTTTACAAATTACCGCTATGGACTGGATATCAGCGGCGGTGAATGGGAGCATGTGAAAATGACCTTCCTCTGGGGGGCATCATGTTTCGCATTGCATGTCGGAGACATGTTTGTGCCGAACAGTGATTCCATCGGCATTATGCCAGGCCTCTCTGAAATTGAGAGAATGTTCGCGATAAACTATATCTTGATTTCTCACTCCTTTGTTGAATTGTCCGGCAAATTGCATTCAGACTGCAGTCCTGAATTTCTCAAGGTGATCAAAAAAGCCCTTTGCAATATCAACAACGGTCAGGATGTGCATTTTGCGCAATATGATTACAGGAAACACAAAGCCATGCCTCCAGCCATCTGGTTCACGGATACGCCTCTCTTTTCCAGAAAGTCAGGCGTCAAGGGTGTGCCGCTTAAAACGGTGGGGCTTTTTAATCTGACAGATGAAGAGGCCAAATTGGTTTTCTCCCCCGCGGATTTTAAACTTGAAAACGGCAGTTATATACTGACCGATGTCTGGACTGGAAAGCAAACTAAAATGAAGAATAGCGCCGAATTTGCGCTTCCTCGCCACGGAAGCCTGTTGCTTTCCCTCTGTGAAGACGAAGGCATTCAGATATTTGATTCCAACATTCGCCTTGAGAGAATAGATGTGGACAAGCTGATTTTTGAAACCGATTACGAAGCTGAGGCGGAACTGCTGCTGAATGCAGAACCAACAAGACTCCTGTTCAACGAGGAGAAGATTGATTTTACATTTGAGGAAGGTGTGATGAAATTCCATGTGCCTGAACATGGAATCTTGAGTTTTGAATTCTGAACTAATTTTAATGTGTGATGAACAGAGAAGAAACACGTTTATTTGCAATTCGGCTGGAAGTGCTTCCTGGAAAAACTCTGATGGAAAAATTTTCCAATGCGGAAGTTTATGGTTTTGACGCAGTTGAGCTGCCTGGCAGATATTTGCAAGATTATTATCAGGAATTATTGGCATGCAGGAAAAAACTTCCGCTGCCAGTCAGCAGTATTTCCTTGGGATATAGAGGCTCCCTGCTGAGTAAAGATGAAAATGTCAGAAAACAATGTAGAGATGATATAAAAAGTCTATTGGATTTGTGCTCGGTGCTTGGGGCGATTGGTCTCGTTATGCCTCCCGCTCTCTTTAAGGATAACCATCAATGTTTTACCGGCAGTGAGGGAGATAAAATTTTACTTGGGCAATTGCCTGAATTGGCAGAATATGCCTCTGGGAAAACAGTGCATCTGATGCTGGAGCCTGTAAACAGCGATGAAACAGAATATCTCACAACGCTAGAGCATGCAGTGCGGCTTTGTGAATCGGTAAACAATCCTGGACTGGCTATAACTGCGGACTGGTTTCACATGCACAAGGAGGAAATGAATATGGCGATTGCATTGCGTCGTTGCGGAAAGTGGCTGAAACATTTTCATATTTCAGAAAGCCCTGGACGGACGGAACCCACTCCAGGCGGACTGGATTTCAAGGTGGCATTTGATGTGCTGAACGAAATTGGCTACAAGGGCTATGCCGTACTGGAGTGCAGATGTTTGACTGGCCTCGCGGAAACAGTATTGCCGACTTCGTTGGCATATCTTAAAAATTTGGCAAGGAGGAGTTTATGAAGACAAAGGATACAGATATTCAAGTTGTTGGCGCGTCTTTATACTTTTTACCAGTGGAGACGCGGATTCCGCTTAAATTCGGAAAGGAGACCTTGACTTCCGTAACATGCTCACGAGTAAAAATAACTGTTGTTGACCGCAAGGGCAGAATCGCAGAAGGATGGGGGGAAACTCCTTTAAGCGTGCAATGGGTTTGGCCTGGTGCTCTTTCTTATCAGGAACGATTTAGCGCATTGAGAGATTTTTCCGTCAAATTGGTTGACGCATGGGTTGGCTTTGATGTCGCAGGGCATCCGATGGAAGTCGGCCATGCGTTCCAGGAGACAATGCTGAAACGCATGCTGTATGATTTCAATTCAAAGCGTGGCAAATCCGAACCGATGCCATGGTTGGCTGCTTTGGTATGCTGCTCCGCCTTTGATATTGCCCTTCATGACGCTTATGGAATTGCGTTGGGAATGCCAATTTATGAAACCTATAATTCAAAATTCATGAATAGCGATCTGGCTAGTTATCTTACACCTGCCGAAGGTTCAAACATATCTTTTGAAGGGAAATATCCAGAAGACTTTTTTGTCAAACCTCGCATAAAAATGCCAGTATGGCATCTGGTGGGGGGAAAAGATCTTATAGACCAGAATGAGTTGACTGGAACTGAGCCTGACGATGGCTACCCAGTATTGCTGCGTGACTGGATCAGGCGTGACGGGCTTAAATGTTTGAAAATCAAGCTTCGCGGCAATGATTCAGAATGGGATTATAATCGTCTGATTAAAGTCGGTAAAATCGCAGAAGAAGAAGGTGTTGACTGGCTGACAACTGATTTTAACTGTACAGTTACAGATGTTTTCTATGTTGATGCTATCCTGGATCGTCTCATGAAGGAGTATCCGAAAATTTACGGTATGATTCTATATGTGGAACAACCTTTCCCCTATGATTTGGAGAATAATCAAATTGATGTCCACAGCGTTTCAGCCAGGAAACCATTGTTTATGGATGAAAGTTGCCATGATTGGCATTTGATCAAATTGGGGCGGAAACTGGGATGGAGCGGTGTCGCCTTGAAAACTTGTAAAACACAGACAGGAGCGATTCTAAGCGCCTGCTGGGCCAAAGCTCATGGCATGACACTGATGGTCCAGGATCTTACCAATCCGATGCTGGCGCAAATCCCACATTGCCTGCTTGCTGCTCATGTCGGGACAATTGCGGGCGTGGAATCAAATGCCATGCAATTCTATCCGGAGGCCTCTCTGCCAGAGGCGGAGGTGCATCCTGGAATATACAAGCGAAGCAATGGTGTTGTTGATATATCCTCTCTAAATGGACCAGGCTTCGGTTATTGCATAAATCAAATTAACAGAGAATTGCCCGAGCCAGTGTGCGAAAAAAACAAAGGAAGTTGGTATTGAACTGTTTTTTTGTTAAGAAATCGCCCCGCTCCCCAGAATGGGGAAACAGAGCGTAAGAAAAAATTCTATAGCGTTTTGCCGTTTCTAAAGGCAAAACAATTCCGTCAATTACTGGTTTTTGCTGGGTATGCAGAAGTGCATTATGCAAAGTCTATGGTGATTCCCGTTTCACTGCATGGTTTTCTCATGATGAATCTGCGAGATTCCATTTTGAGATTCAACAGTAGGACAGTGGACAATCCACAACCCACTTTGAACACTATCATTGCATTACGACAACTGGCGGTATGAATGCTGAGGCTGGTTCGAAGCGGACGTAGCGCAGTTTCAGGCCAGAGGAGGGCAGGGCGTATCTGGTTTTGTAGTAGGTTTTGCCGTCCTCCGCCTGGATGGGCAGTGCGGCTCCAGTGGCTTCTATGAGTTGCATGTCGCAGGAAAGCCTGTCCATGTTGATGGCTTTGTTGAAGAATCTACCGAATTTTGCTGTGTCATTGGAAATATTAGTGCCGAAAATCACAGGGAAGCGATAGAGCGTGCCGTTTTCATCGCTGAAGACGTGGTGCCCCATGAGATAGTCCTTTTCGCGGTAGTATCTGCCATCGAAGAAGAATTGGAAGGACAGGTCGGTATGGGTGGTGTGCGTGACTTCGATGAATTCTCCTTTGGGGCGGAAAAGTTCGTACAGGTGTTGCCGTGTCAAGGCGTCCAGTGTTTCATAGTCATCTGGATTTTGGCCTGGGCGGGTTGCCAGAGATATGTAAACCAGATTGTACAGCACCTCGTTGCGCTGCATGGTAGTCAAATCTGTGCTGCCCCAGTTTGAGACGATAATGCCTTTGCAGTTTGGGGAGGCCAGGCGTCTGCCCGCCTCCTGCATTTGGTGCAGGCTGGTGTTGCCGAACCAGTATTGCAGGCCCAACTGCTGGTATCGCTCCTCGATGTTCCTGTCCACCGACCAGTACCAATGCAGGATGCGTACGTCTTTGCTGATGAGTTCGCCGCACTGATAAAGCGGCGCACGCCCTTCCTGCTCTGGTGTGTCAGGAATCTCTGCGCCGCCGATGGGTTCTCCATCCAGGCAATGTGCGTCCAGCAGTTTTTCGCCCCAGATGAACGGCGTCACTCCGCGTTGCAGCAGGAATGAGGCCAGGTTGTTGATGTCCTCTGCATACAGTTCGTGTGGCACCTTGCCTTGGCAGCGGGGGCATTTGCAGATGGAGTAACATTCATCGTGGCAGATGTTTATGCGTTTCGGATGGAACAGTTCAATTACCTCCTCCAGTAGATCGCGGATGAGTTTCTGGTAGTCTGGATTGGAGGGACATGCTGTATCGGGGTATTTGTCATCGTCTCGTTCCGCCAGTTCGGGATGCCTTGTGAGCAGGTAGTCGCAATGTGAGAGCGAGGGCACTTCGGGGAATATTTCCAGCTCCGCCTTGTCGCATATTGCAATGAGTTGCCTAAGTTGCTCCTGGGACAGAACTTTGCCGCCACCATTTTCCGTGTGGATGGAGTTCTTGGCCCAGCGGTTGGCATGCTGTATCTCCAGTGTCTTGCCTGGATACTCGTTCAAGAACGCGGCGTATTCCATCCATCCCTGGTTGATTTCAGGATGGCGCTTGTATTCCATTGCACCGCCCAGCTCCAGCATTATGAAGTCATAACCATAGTCGGCTGCGATGCGCACCGCCTTTTCAAAGTCGCCAAAGCAGTCTGGCGCAGGCAGGTACAGTTTCAGTCCCAGTTCAAGTCGTCTGTCTTTCATTTATCCACAGATTAACACAGTTTATTTTATTTAATAGCTAATTGCGAAACTCTAGGTAAAGCATGCCTTTCCCGCTGGCTGTCGCCAGCGGCACCCGACAGTTCGCTGGATAGAAATCACCTCATTTGAGATGCTTGGTTTCTTGTTGGAAGTCGAAAGCCTCCTGTTCAGCCTGCTGGATGGTGTCCTTCACGTCAGTTGGATTTTGGCGCAGTAGTTCGCAGCCTGCAATGCGGTCAAAATGAGGAAGATGGTAGGTCACTTTGTCGCTTTGGCGGCATATTTCCTGGAAGAGAAGCGCGCCAGTGCGGAATGGGTGGAAGGCGGTGTAGTCCGTGATATGCAGTTGAAGGCCATGGCATAATTCGCCAGCAAATTTGCTGAATGTGGGCACAAAGTGGTTCTCCCTGAAGAGCACACCTGGCAGATTGTGCTGCCGCATTGCGGTGACAAGGGCATCTGCGTCCAAGAATGGTGCACCCACGATTTCAAAGGGGCGGGTTGTGCCGCGTCCCTCCGACAGGTTTGTGCCCTCGAAAATGCAGGTGCCGATGTATGCCAGCGCACTTTCAAAAGTGGGGATGTTTGGCGAGGGCATGACCCAGGGCAGCCCTGTGGCTGGGTAGAGCGCATTATTGTCACCGTCGAGGCAGGGCACCACATTAAGTTCCAATTTGAGGGAGAGTTTTTCCTTGATGTAGTTGGCAAGCATGCCAGACGTCATTGCATAGCGTGCCGTGAGACCATAGCCACCCACAAAGGAGGTCAGTTCAGGGCGCATTACAAAGCCCTCGCAGACTGAACAGCCCAGGGGATTTGGCCTGTCCAGGACCGTGAAAGGAATGTTCCTTGCGGCACATTCCTCCAGGGCGTATGCCATGGTGCTGGTGTATGTGTAGAAGCGTGCGCCTACGTCCTGTATGTCATATACCATCATTTCCACGCCTTGCAGCATCTCGTCATCCAGACGGTAATGTTTGCCATACAGGCTGAATACAGGCAGTTTTGTCTTGGCGTCAATGGCGTTTCCCATTTTCTCGCCTGCCTGCTGGTCGCCTTTTATGCCATGCTCAGGACCATACAGTGCAACCAGCTTGAAGTTGCGCACCAGTATGTCCACCGTATGCTCCATGGCGGAGTTCACGCCAGTGGGATTGCTGATAAGCCCCAGCCTTTTGTCACGCAGTACCTTTAGTCCCTCAATGTTGTCAATGCCACATTTTGTCATATATTTATTAGTGTCTTTTCTGGTTTGCAATTGTACATAATGATAATGCCATAATGCCTCTTTGCAAATGGCACAGTTACAAAACATGAAAAGAAATAGTATGCAATGTAATGGGGTGTTTCCACCTTCATTCCTGCAAAGGAGTGGAGTGACCGATTACTAATTGAGTATGACTAGAATGTAGTTGTTGCAAAATGCGAGTGGCAATTGCCTTTTACTTGTGTAAATTACTTTTGTGAAAAAACAGGACTTCTTGGGAGAAAAACGTAACAATGGATGGCATGGACATATTGGATGGCTTGGACTGCAACTGCAATTTCGACGGACACGAACCCAAATACCGCCAGATCGCAAAGCGCATAGCCTCCTTTCTTCAGGCAAGCAATACGCCCGAAGGCAGCAAATTGCCTAATGACAAGGAGCTGGCGCGGCGTTTCAACGTGGCGGTAATGACCATGGCGCAGGCGTTGAACGAACTTGCAGCCAGGGGCATGCTGGAGAGATGCGTCGGTGCTGGCACATTCGTGCGTACGCCAATCCCCTCCACCGCCACGGCAAGCCGGCGTATCGCCATAGTCTGCCATCAGACAATCACCATGGAGGGCGGTTTTGGAACAGGTCTTCTACTGGAATTATACAGACGCGCACCTGAATTCGGCTTTGACATGATACAACTGAGGCGGACGCCTGATGAATATGAGCGTACTTTCCGCGATTTCGGCCTGCATGGCATTATAGTGCTCAGCGAGGAATTGACCTTCCTTCCCGAACTGTCCATGCATTTTAAGGCAGGAATGAACCTTGCGCAGGTAGGAATATGGTACCGCAATTACAATGAATTTTCCTTCGGCACGGACCATGCCCTGGTGGCGAAGCAGGCGGTCAAATATCTCCATGGCCTGGGACATTCCAGAATCGGCGTGTTCAATGGTCTGGGAAGCAACAGGGTAAGGCACTACTCAAGCACCCTGCGCATAAACGGATATATGCGGGCATTGAAGGAACTGGACTTGCCATTCACGCAGGAATGGCTGATTTCATATGATGAAACCTGCCAGGGCTTATATGAGAAACTTGCCTGTTTGAAGGAAAGCGGCAACTTGCCAAGCGCGTTCCTGGTATTGAAACTGCCGCAATCCCCCAGAATATACGATATAATCGAACGACTGGACCTGAAGATACCAGACGATATCTCCCTGGTGGGCTTCGATGAACCGTATTCCAGCGAACGGCGCATGCAAAGTCTGACCACTTTCAGCCAGAACCTTCCCGAACTTGTCAACCGTGTGCTCACGCGCCTGGACAAGCCCCGCAATTCCACTGCCAATTCCGCTGTTCCTTCCCTGTTGATAGAACGGAACAGCTGCAAATGCCTGCTTTCCACAGAAAAATAGTTACTCTCGAGGTAATTTCAAAACTAGCGCCAAATCTAAATTCCAAGGCTTGCCTTGCCCCAGCTTCAACTGGAGTGAGCGCCGCCTCGGCGCTCACATTAAAAGTTTTGAAATTACCTCTCTCTATTCCAAAAACCTTTGTCACTGGTCTTTTTGAACAAATCCGTTGTCTGCGTCATCCCGTTTTAGGGTCTTGAGGCGCTTGAACAGGCTGATGACGTCCTTGATGCCACCGAGTGACAGCCATAGTGTGCATCCTATGCCCAGCACAAGTGTGACATAAATCTGCCCTTTCCACAATGAGAGCCATCCCTCTGTGTCAACACCGCCGATGAATTTGCCATCCACTCTGCTTCCGCCGAGAAAATAGGCGAGAGTATAGAATATGAAGATGAAGAACCAGAGAGCGGTCCACGCCAGGCTGGCGAAGAATATCAGTTTGTCTCCTCTGGTGAATTCTGGTGTTATTCCCAGCAGGCGTTCCCATTTTCGTGTATTGCCATGTTCCTGGTGCTCCTTGTGTGTATCGTATTTGCCTCGGTGGAGCATTTTTTCCAGATTGAACTGCACTCCTTTCCCAAGGAGTTTCTGTAGCAAGGATATGGAAACGTAGAGCAACAGGGAGAATACCATGATATAGAAGCTGATGACTCTTCCGTTGATGGGGAATTTCTCCATGCTGGCTGCAACCCACTCCCAGTGGAAGGTATTCAATAGCCAGCTTGCCAAGCCGTTTCCGCTGGCAAAGTGCCAGCATTGCTGGATGATGATTGACGTCACGGCGAGGACTGCGCCGCTGATGAAGGTAATCCATGCCGCCAGTGTGGTGCCATGCCGCCAGTAAAGACCGCCTATCATCACCGCGCCAGCGCCGCTTATGATGGCGCCTGTGATGGAAAAAAACATGAAGATGTGCTCTGTCTGACGGAAATAGTAGCTGAACAGCACCGAGAATATGCCGACGCCCACGATGGACAGCCGCAATGCCAGCAAATGCTGTTTTGGAGTGAAAGGCTCTTTGTGGAACGGCAGTATGACATCCTGGATGAAAATGCTGCCCCAGCTGTGTATGTAGCTGTCATCGGTGCTCAACATGCCTGCCACCATCACTGACAGGAACAGACCCAGCAGCCCCGTGGGGAGAATAAGTGACATTGCCGTTGGCACCAGCCCTTGCGCTCGTAATTGCTCGGATTCGACGGACATCAGCCTTTCTTCTATGGCGGTCTTCAAAGGCGCGAATTCAGGGCAGCGCATGAAGACGATGACGGCCAGTGGGAAGAGCATGAGCAGGAGGTTCATAGCCATTCCTCTCCATGTTCCAAGAAGCGCGGCCATGCGGCCTTCGTGCGGAGTAAGCGAGGCGGAGGAGTAACCTATCGTACCCTGCCAGGTGCCGCGAGAATAAACGGAGCCGAACAATCCAATGAGAAAATACCACATGTTGAAGGACGGCAGTTTCGAGCACTGGTATGGATTTACCTGGCTCATGCCCTCGGGCGCCATTTTCAATGCGGAGACGATCTGTTCCCAGGAAACATAGCCGCCAGTCACATCGTTGGCGCAGATTTTGAAAATAAAGAAGATGAACACCAGGAATGAGAGATTGCAGACCATGGCCTGGGAAAAGTCTGTCAGCATAATGGCGATTTGCCCGCCGAACATAGCGAAGCAGCAGGCAATGCCCACATATAGGATCAGCAGGAGCAGATAGACGTCCCAAATGACATTCAGGAACTGGATGTGGCTTGGAAAACGACAAAGAAACATTATGAAACGTATGGAGATGGCAGGAAAAATGCCGAAGTTGACAATGCCGCTGAACCAGGTGATGATGCCAGCGCAAATGCGGAAACGGCGGCTGTATCTTACCTCGAAGAATTGAGCGACTGTATAGCAGCGTGTCTCCCGCAACCGATAGGATACCCAGCCCAGCATGGATAGCATGAGACCCATCGGCCCTTTCAGGAATCCCCACCATTGGCTGGCAAAGCCGGCTTCGTAGAACATCTCAAAGACGCCTATGGCGCCGATGACATCCCAGGCGAGTGCGCAGTCCGCCACACATAAAAGGTATCGCCCCGCGCAGCGGCTGGCCGACAGAAAGTCCGACACGTTTTTGGAATAGCGTTGGCAGTAAAGTAAAATGCAAATTATGCCGAATATGAGCGCGGCAAAGATGCTCCAGTCCCAGAATGCCATTCCCTCATTGAATGCCATATTTCTCGCTCCTTTCCATATCTGAAGTAGTCTCTTTTTATGGTGGCTGTCGCAAAACTCTAATGTGAGCGCCAAAGTGGAGCTCAATCAGGTTGAAGCTGGGGCAAGGCAAGCCTTGAAAATTAGGTTTTGCGCCAGTTTTGAAATTACCTCCATTGTAAAAATTGTGGCAATTCAGCCTCCCCCTATGAGACTGCCAGGGCTACTGAATAGCCACCATTTAAATATTATCTGCTTAGC
>JAFSTJ010000377.1 GCA_017450525.1 Victivallales bacterium
GCCCCAGTGACATCAATCCCTGCACCACGATTCGACTATCCTTCTGCTTGAATGTCATCCATCGTTTGGCTGAATGACGGAATTCAAGCGTCCTGTTGTCAATGCAGTAACTGCGGCTGGGTCCGTCGGAGAGAAACACGTAACGGCCTGGAATCTGCGTGCTCAGCTTGAGGTAATTCAAAGCCGTGGCACCGCTTGGACCTATCTGCCAGCGGAACTTTCTGGCAAGAGTGTAGGCAAGTTCATACAGGTTTGTCGCGACCTGCTGCTGGAGCAGTTCGCTGAACCCCGGGTACTCGTAGATGCCGGGGATGACACGTCGTAGCACGCCTTCTTTCATGAGCCTGACAAAACTCTCGTCGATTTCATGGCGCTGGAAGGTGGACAGGAAATCATCGGCGCACCATAGCCCACCACGCCCGCGCCTCTGTATCCTTGCCAGTATTTTCTTTTTGGTAGAAAGCATCGTTGTTGTCCTCGTATGATAGAATAAATTAGTTGTTTTTCTATCAATTTCAAGCGAAAAGACAAAAAGTCCTATTTCAAATCAATAGCCGCACGATCCAATACACCCATTGAATTTTATCGCCGTTTGCGTCAGAAATTTTCAGTCAACTCTGCATCAATCAAGTTTTATACTTTAAAATCGCGTTTCACGAAACCTGAATTTAAAGGGTAGAACAAATGGTTTGTGGCTATGAACATCGTTTTTCATCATTTTAAGGCGTGATTTTCACTGCATCAATTGGCGGAAACGAGTAGAGACACTATATTATTACTGTTTAAAATCGCGTTTCATGAAACTGGATTTTAAAGCCTGAAACTTAAGATTTGAGGTGAAGGATGGAGATTCAGAGGAATACATATCTGCAGCGGCTTGTCGAGCGGCGCCACAATGGCTTCATCAAGGTCATCACGGGAATCCGTCGGTGCGGGAAGAGTTTTCTGCTGTTCAATCAGTTCAAACGCCATCTTCTGGAGGATGGCGTCAAGCCGTCGCAGATAATCGAGATAGCCTTGGATGAGCGGAGATTCGAGAGTTTGAGGGACCCGATTGCGCTGGGAGAGCATCTTCGGTCAAGAATCCGCGGCAAAGGCTGGAAATATGTCTTCATTGACGAAATCCAGATGTGCCGCAAGGTGCTTTCGCCTGGCGTGAAACTGAAGCGGATTGCCCCCGAGGACAGGAAGAGCGCGTACATCACATTCTATGATGTGCTGAACGAGCTGATGCACATTCCCAATGTGGATGTCTATGTGACCGGCTCGAATTCGCGGATGCTCTCCAGCGACATCGCGAGCAATTTTGGCGACCGCGGCGACGATGTCCGCCTGCATCCGCTGGGATTCTCCGAATTTCTGGCGGGCAGTGGTCTGGAGAAGGGGGAGGCGTGGGAACAGTATCTGCTCTGGGGAGGGATGCCCGTCATCCTGCAGAAGGGAACGGATGACGCGAGAAGAAATTATCTCCAGTCGCTCTTCCGTGAGGTTTACTTCACGGACATTGTCAAGCGTCATCGGCTCTCCTCCGGCGATCTGCTGGAGAATGTCACGGATGTTCTGTTCTCCTCGGTTGGTTCGCTTTCGAACCCGACGAAAATCGCCAACACCATTTCATCGGTGCAGGGGCATTCCACGACACAGCCGACAGTCAGCAAGTACATCGCGTATCTTGAGGACGCCTTTCTGGTAAAGGGCGTGAAACGTTATGACGTGAAAGGACGCGAGTACCTTGACTCGCCATTGAAATACTACGCCGAGGACATTGGACTGCGCAACGCTAGACTCAACTTCCGCCAGATTGAGGAAACGCATCTTATGGAGAATGTCATCTACAACGAATTGATTGCGCGTGGCTGTTCCGTGGACGTGGGGGTCGTTCCAATAGTCAGACGAATTGACGGGCAGATGACCCATCGGCAGCATGAGATTGACTTCGTGGTCAACCATGGCCTTAAGAAAATCTATGTCCAGTCGGCATTCGCCATCCCTGACGAGGACAAGCGCGCGCAGGAGACGCTGCCGTTGCTCAACACAGGCGACTTCTTCCGAAAGATTGTCGTGACTAGTGGTTTCCGGCCAGCCACAAACGACGAGCAGGGCATTGTCTATGTCGGAATCATCCCGTTCCTTTTGGATTCGTCAATCCTGCTGGGCTGAATTCAACACGCCGTAAAATCCCGATTCCATATCAATTTCTGGCAGGTTGATTGAGACAACTTGAACTTTTGGCTGGCCAATGACCTTTGCCCCAAGCACGAAGGTGAATCCAAATACGGCGCGGAGAAGATTTTGCAAATAGCGCACAGGCGATATGGAATGGATTGCAGTAACGCGAATGACGCAGAATATCTGCAAATGGCTATGTCCAAGGTCGCAGGAAATGGGGTTGTGGATAAAGTCCAGGGACTTTGGAAAGCGGAGTGGATAAATCGGAAAAGGGGAGATTTTGGTGCGGCGGGATTCACCCGAAATCTTCTACAATATAAGCATTGAGGCGTTTTGACCTCGAAAAACGCCCTCAAAATGGCAAAAAGAAAGGCACTTGGATAAATACCCAAGTGCCTTGTGGAAAATGAATGGTCGGGGTTAAAAGAATTGCTGGAAACAACGCTATTCAAGCAAATAAAGCACTGAACTTGTCTGGCAATGGGAAACCGATATGGAAAGACTATCACCAGACCTTTATGGCGTTTGAGAAATTTGATGTGGTTTCGGGCGGCGCGGTGAATGCCTCGCGCCCCGCACCTCTGCCCAAAATAGGCGGGATATACGTGTTTCATAAAGGTCTCGCTTCGTGGTTGCCAATGGACGCCCTCATCTTTCTGGTGAATCTTCCATAGTCTCACATTTCCAGAAGATAGTACATCAGTACGCCGTAGTCGCTGCCGACGTTCACGCAGTAGAAGCCCTTGACGACCTCGCCGATGACACGTTTGTGCGTGTGGCCGCAGATGAGGGCGTTGGGGAAGGCATTGTCGAAGGGCAACTGCGACACCAGGTCCTTCACTCCCGAGTAGAAGCTGTAGTGGTTCGGCTCGTGGCCGTTCAGGGCGACGTGAGGCAGATGGTGGGTGCAAAGCACGTTCGGCATATTTGGCTTCATCGCCTTTCGGATGCGCTCAACATAATAGGTGTTGAACTCCTTGTAGCGTTCTTCTATGCCTGGTATTCTCCAATCCTGCCAGCCGTCCCAGGGAACGATGTCATCGTCCTCGCGCCAGCGCATACTGCCGTCGAAGAAGAGGCATCCGCCCACGAAGTTGTAGCCGTCGATCTCCACGGACGGCTCGGCGTCCAGGATATGGACGTTGGGCGCTTCAACGGTCTGGTTGCGTGCCTCCTCCAGCGTCTCCTCGAAGGGGCGTCCCCAGAATTCGTGGTTGCCAAGCGTCGCCACAACGGGGAGTTCGGAGGGGAACAGGTTGCCGAAGAAGGCGTTCAGGCTGTTGACGAACGGCGGCGGCACAGTGTCCCCCGTCACCACAGCCAC
>JAFSTJ010000378.1 GCA_017450525.1 Victivallales bacterium
GACGTGATTTTTTTCACGTCTTTTTTTAATGTCAAATTTGTATGCTTTATGATTTAAATTTGTATGCTTTGTCAAATTTGAGAATTACGAGAACCGCATTTTTCGCCTGTTTTTCAACACCGAAAATTTGTATGCTTTATGTATGCTTTATGAGCGTTTTCAAGGTGTTTCAAACTGTTTTATATATAAAATAAAGGAGCTACTTAAACATCGTTAAATAGCTCCTTTTAAGGTGGTGGTAGGACGTGGATTCGAACCACGGAAAGCATAGCTAGCAGATTTACAGTCTGCCCCGGTTGGCCACTTCGGTATCCTACCAATAATCACCAATCACATTTTCTTTTGAAAACGAGGCGTAAATTAACGTGTTTTTGCATTTTTGCAAACCACGTTGCTTTAAAAAGTCCATTTTCTGAGAGAAAAATGCGTTATTTCAGGAGAAAAGGAATGTTGCGCTACCGAAAATCGGGAGTTTTATGCGCAGGCGCTCATTGCCGATTCTGGAATATGGCTGGCTGCATTGCACGTTGTACTTTGCAAGAATTGCAGGATTCAGGCTGATTTCCATGTCAATGTCATGTTTGCCAGAACGGTTGTACGCCATAAGGAGAATCTCGCCCTTGCAGGTGCGGCAGCCAACGATGCGCCCGCAGTCCGCCTTCATGGGCGAAGGTGCCAGCTGGTTCATCAACAAGGCAACTGCCTTTGCCATGAACTCGCTTATGCCCTCCTTACCGTAGGTCATGCGCTCAATCAAGGCATCCTCCCTGACCAGGTTCGGTGCCACATTGAAGAAGGCCGCCGATGCAGAGGCATTGCGCTTCAATGTCAGCACAGGTATTTCTGCGGAGATGAGCACATCTGCATCGACTGTCTCGTAACGGCCAGTGCAGCGCTCGTCATCGCATATTTCCACCTCGCCTGGCATGAATGCATCCGTACCATGGAGATGTATGGGATTCCTCCGTTTGCCTGTATCCATTACACCAAAGAGGTCCTCCAGTCCAGTGACATCCTCGCATGCTATGAGCGAGACACCCTCGTTGTGCAGTTGTCGTATCTTGTCCAGGCTTTCCTGTGCCATTCCCTTGAGAGGCGGCAGCACCAGCAACGACACATCCTTTGAAGTCAAGGTTGGCAGGCATTCCTCAAGTATCTGGAAGCCAGGTGGCAAGCCCTGCTTTCTGGCGGTCTGTGCCAGATACGGTACCACCTCGGAGGCGGTGTTGCGTACATCCACTATGCCATATTGCGGATACTCCACCAGGAACTGCGTTTCCTTCTGCGCGGCCCGCAGTGAATTGGCGGACGACACAAACGCCACATTCCATACAGGGGCCTCGGGCTTGTGCTCGGTGGGCAGCCTCCACGCCGTGAGCAGAGCCTCGTTCCAGCGCCTGCTGAAACCACATGCCTGGAAACCGCACTTTTCCCAATAGTGCATGCCTTTGGCGTCCTTATGCGCCGTGGCATAGCAGAATTCAAACACGTAATGCGCCATCTGCTCTGGATACGATATGGGCCTCTGCCCAAATGGAGGATAGCCATAATAGACCGCGCCATCGCCGCAGCCACCACGACCGCCACCCATGTATATTTCTGGATAAATGCGGCTGCCTGGCAGTGCGAGCAATGCCGACGCCAGGAAATAACTTCCCTTCTCCAGTCCGTAGTTGCATGAATATGGATAGTCCTCGTACTGCCAGTAACCATCAATGTCATTCGTGGACTTTGCATTCTGCAATAGGCGTATGAATTCAGGTCCCTTGAGGCAACCAGCATAGATGTGGGCAGGGCCATACTGAGCGAAAAACAGCTTTGGATTGCCCTGGTGCAGTTTTTCCAACAATTCGCGCTTCTGCACGGCACGGGCCTCGTTGATATAATCCAGCCAGGCTGACCAATGGTTCAGCGCCAGATAGCGGAAACTATCAAGATCAATATGCTCGCCCTTGCCCAGTTCCTCATGCAACTTTTGCAGCGGGAAATCCGCGTCATTCAATGTCTTGCCGAATTCAATGAGTTTCTCCAACACAAAGGTCCTGTAAGTGCGGAGCCACAGGAGGGACATCTGGTTCAATTCATCCGACATATAGACATAGTCCGCCTGGTTGAGCAGGTCCATATTGTCCGCCATCATGGGTTTGTCCAGGCAGCGTGTGCCCAGCCACAGGAAATACTGCCTCTGATATGCGTGGACAGTTGGAATTACATTGTATTTTCTGGCGGCTGGGGGCAGGAAATTGGCGGCAGCGAGATAATGCGTTGCATTCACGGACTTGCCCTTCCAGGGGTCGAAGCCATCAGTGACAAGCCCGCGCGTTTCTGTGCGGGAATTGTAAAGCCATGGTAGCCCTGACAACAGCGGTGGTGGCAGTGCATTCTCCTGCTTGGACATGATTTCAAATGCGCAGTAGTCCTCCACATCGCAGCAGCAGTCCTTGCCGCGCAGGCGCAGATGCCATACGCCGCACTGCAAGCCCTCCAGCAACTCCACCTCAATGCACTGCACTGGCACGGTACGCACGCCGACCTTGATGCTTTCGCTATGCACCTTGAAGGACAAAGTGCGCACAGTACGCAGCAAGGCATCCTCCAAAGTAAGTTCAAAGTTGCACCCCACCGCATCCTTGCCAATGACCTTTATGGCAAAGCGGGGCGTCTCTCCTTCCATAAAGAAGTGGTTGTATTTGAGGAAATCCAACGCATCCTGGTAGCGTGGGTCTTCCTTGGGCAAAAACTTTGCAAATGCCTTGTCTGGCTGGGACAGAAAATCAACTTTGGGCGAGGCATCAATAATGCCCCTGCCAGAATAAACGATACCGCCATCCACGTCGAATATGGTCTCCGATGGGGACTGTGCCAGTTCGGCGTTAGGGCCGTGAACGTATTTCTCAAAGCCCAATGCCAAATCAAAGTCAGCGTCAGGCTTGGCAAAGCGGACACGCCTGTGGAAGGGCCAATCCACCTTTTCATTCAGAACGCCATAGAAGAACTTGTTGGGCAGTCCTTCAGGCACCAATACGATGCACCTGCGGAAAAGGGTATGCCTGGTGAGGCTGTCCTTTTCAATCACGCTCAGGTAAGGCCTGGTCAGGAGATCAGTTCTGAGACTGCGATAATTTCCCTCGCCGTGGGGTGTATACTTTACGCCGCCGCTGAAAGTCAGATCCGCCTCATAGCAATTGCCAAAGTCCTGGAGTTTAACATCGCAGAAGATGGGATAGTATGTCAATTCATCAGGCATTGGAATGGTGAAAGACTTTTCCGACAAAGCCTGAAGCAAATCATCCGTGAATACATCCCATTCCAGTATTTTCAGCACATCGAAGAAATGCATCCTGGAGAAGGCGATGGCTCCCCTGCCCCCCTGTATGCCAAAGTTGGCAGTGAAGCCGAATGCAGTTGCGCTCAGTTGTGTGCCCTTTGCCGCTATCTCCAAATCGAATGGCTGGTTCAGCAGAGCATCGTCCATTTCAAATGGGATTTTCTGCTGCACCGTGAACACATTGCGCTTCACATAGCCATACTGGAAAACAAAGTGGCCAGGCGACATCAGACGCAGGCGCAAGGACTGGCCACGGCGGTATTTTGCATCGTACCTGAACGCCAATGTCACGCCAAAGGTCCCCTCGCCGCCACATTCTGCGCAGGCATAGTTGAATGACAGACGCGTCTTGACATGGAAATCCTGAATATCTGGAATTATGGGCAGGTATTTATTGCCCGCTGAGAGCAACTCTATGCAATTTTCGCCCAGGCGTATCGCGGGAACCTCCGCCAGGTTGGAGTTGCATTCCACACGCCAGCCGCCAGGCAGGCCGTTTGTCTCCGTATCAAATGCTTCGTGAAAGATGTTCATTGTATGTGTTTTTATGTGGGCGCCGATGTGTATGTGGGCGCCGAGGCGGCGCCCACTCAAGTTGCCTTAGCGGGAACGGCGTTTCTGGCGCTGATGTGGGTACCAATCTTTATTTTAGGGTTGCCTTGATTATGATGAAGTCGTGCTTCTTGAGGGTGAACTTCACCTTGCTTCCGCTGGCGGCAAGGGGCTGGGTGCTCTCGTCATTGACGGCATTGGCAATGGCGGCGCCATATTCCATTTCGGCCTCGCAGTCCTTGTCAGCAAAACTTCCGATGAAGGTCAGGATTTCCTTTCCGCGCTGATAGGTCACCTGCTTCAGGTCACCATTGCTGCATTTCACGGGAGATTTCTCATCCCAGAAGTTATAGACCTTGCAGTCCTTCTCATGAGTGCCGAAGTCGTAGAATTTGTCCAGAGTCTTTGCAATCAGTTTGCCGTTGGAACCGCGTGGGCAGGTGGGCTGCACCTCGTGAGGCAGCAGGGATGCAAGCATTGTGCGCGTAGCCCAGTCCTTGATCTCCTGCGTCTTCGCGCCCACAATGCCGTCCAGCACAGTGGGATAGAAGCCACCGCTGCGGC
>JAFSTJ010000379.1 GCA_017450525.1 Victivallales bacterium
CTGGCGCAGCATCCCTACTACGCCTCCTTCGGCTATCACGTAAGCAACTTTTTCGCAGTCCAGGACTGCTTCGGCATACCAGAGGAATTCTGCCGCCTGGTGGACGAGGCCCACGGCCTTGGCATCTGCGTAACAATGGATTTGGTCCACTCCCACGCCGCCAGCAACACAGAGGAAGGCATCGCGCAACTTGACGGCACGGAATGGCAGTTCTTCCACAATGGCCCCAAGGGCACCCATCCTGGATGGGGCAGCAAATGCTTCGACTATGACAAGCGCCAGACACTTCGCTTCCTACTGTCCAACTGCCGTTTCTGGCTGGAGGAATACCACCTGGAGGGCTTCCGCTTCGATGGTATTACCAGCATGCTATACTGGCACCACGGCCTGGGAAAAATATCCTGGACATACGCGGAGGACTTCTTCGGCAAGGATTTGGATGAGGCGGCCCTGGCATACCTCACACTTGCAAACATGGTGGCACATGAGGTGCTTCCTGACGCCTTCACAGTGGCGGAGGATGTAAGTGGACTGCCTGGCCTATGCCTGCCGCCGCAAGTGGGGGGCGCAGGCTTCAACTGCCGCCTGGCTATGGGCATCACAGACCTATGGTTCAAACTAGCCGATTTGACGGACGAGGACTGGCAACTGGGCCTGCTCTGGTACGAACTCAACAGCAAAAGACCTGAGGAGCATACCATCAGTTACGTTGAATCCCATGACCAGGCACTGGTGGGAGGCAAGACCTTCTCATTCACGCTGGCTGACAGGCGCATGTATGACTCCATGGCTGTCAATGACCAGTCATTCCAAATCGACAGAATGCTGGCTCTCCACAAGATGGCAAGGCTGCTGACCTTCGCCACTTCAGAAACTGGTTACCTCAACTTCATGGGGAACGAGTTCGGCCATCCCGAGTGGATTGACTTCCCAAGCCAGCGCAACAACTGGTCATTCGACCACGCAAGAAGGCAGTGGTCTCTTGTGGATGACCACAACCTGAAATATCATTTTCTGGCGGACTTCGACCAGGCTATGCTGCAACTCGCCAATGACGGCCTCTTTTCGCAAAAGCCACAGAAGCTGCTGGTGGACGAGACAAGAAGGCTCATCGCATTCGAGCGTTCTGGCTTCATATTCTTGTTCAACTTCAGTGCGGACGTTTCATACACGGATTTAAAGTTGTCGGTCTTCCCTGGCAGTTATCAACTTGTGCTGGACACAGACGCAAAACAGTACGGGGGCTTCGCACGAATACTCCACAACCAGACCTTCTTCACAATCCCCACCATAACCAACAACACGCGACAACACTGCATCAGTGTGTATCTCCCTGCCCGAACAGCCCTGGTGCTGAAACGCAATTAGTTTTTCTTATCCACAGATTGTCGCAGATTTTCACAGATTGCCTAAAATGTAATTAATCTGCGTTAATCTGTGTTAATCTGTGGATAAAAAATAGGAATATGGCTAAATGAACACCAAACTTCTTGAAGCATACGATGCCCTGCCCTTCCCAGACAGGAAGGATATTGACCTGTATGGAATGTTGAGGCATACGCCAGTGCGGGACTTCTCCCGAGTATGCCAAAGCCAGTTTGCCAAGGGCATTTCGCTATGTAATTGCGAGGCGATATCAGAGACTGCGCTTGCCTCGCTGAAGAAGGCGTTGCAACAGGCCAACATTCCTCTTGATGACGCAGGTATTCCATTCACGGCGCATATCGACAGCAGCTTTGAGAAAGAAGAATACAGCCTTCAAATCAGCAAGGACGCAGTGCATCTGACGGCCTCTGGTGCGGAAGGACTGCGCTATGCCACATACGACTTCGAGGATGCACTCCTCGGAGCAAACGGCGAGGGAGCCATCGAGGCAGATATCCACAGGAAGCCACAAATCAAACACCGCATAACACGCTCATTCCTCTCGCCCAACTGCCGTCCCCCACTTATGCTGGACGAACTGGAGGACGACTTCGACTACTATCCAGATGAATACCTGGACGCCATTGCACACGAAAGGCTCAACGGCATTTGGATTACCATATATCTGAACGACATGCCCTCCAGTTTCTTCCCTGAACGCGGTGAATTGGCTGCAAAGAAACTCGGCAAACTACGCACCGTGGTCGAAAAATGCGCCCGCTATGGCATCAAGTGCTATCTATACATGTCAGAGCCCCGCAAATTCGATGGCGGCTGGAAAAACAACAGCAAGGAGGATTTGGCAAAATACCCAGAAATGGGAGGGCATGTCATGCCAAATGGAACTACCTTCTTCTGCACTTCATCGGAAATCGGCCAGGCATACCTGAAGGAAGTCATTGGCTATGTTGCGGACAATGTGCCAGGACTCGGCGGCATCATAAACATAATGTGCTGCGAGACCACCTGGCCTTGCGCCACATGGAAGATGTATCCGCAGGTGATGGACTGCAACTGCCCCAGGTGCTCCCAGCGCACGGCGCCAGAACTGTTCACATCCATGGCGCGACTGATGAAAGACGCGATTTGTAACCGCCAGCCAGAGGCTGTCTTCATCGCCTGGTTCTATTATGCCAGTTACATTCCTGTCGAAGCAGAAAACGAATTCATAAACCAAATTGCCGCCGCATGGCCTGAGGACATCATAA
>JAFSTJ010000380.1 GCA_017450525.1 Victivallales bacterium
ATAACATCATGACAACAGAGAACACAACCCCATCCTTCGTGCATCTGCATCTCAACACCAACTATTCCTTTAACCACAGCCTTGTTGAATCAGGAGAGGCTGCCAGCATCTGCCAGGAAGCAGGAATGGGTGCCTGTGCCTGCACCGATCATGGTTCCCTGGGCGTGTCAATGAAGTTCAAGTTTGCAATGGAATCTCATGGCATAAAGCCCATCTATGGCTGCGAATTCCAAGTGGGTCAATCAAATGAGAGCTTAGCGACAACGGCAAATGTGCCGAATCAGCATCATGGCATGACATTGGTCTGCCTGGCGGAGAACCTGGAAGGCTATAGGAACCTGTGCCGTCTTGCATCGGAGATTTCTCTTGGTGATCTACAATTTGAAATGAAAGAACAATGCATTTCCAAGGAATTGCTTAGGAAACACCATAATGGCCTGATTGCCTTGTCAGGAGGTCCGACTGGAGAGGTCGCCAGAAAATGCAGCGCTGGCGCAAAAGCTGTGGATGATGCCATCGCTGAGTATCTGGATATTTTCGGGAAAGGGAACTTCTTCCTTGAGATGCAGGATCATGGACTGGCAGAAGAACATGCCATCAACCAGGCGCTTCTGGCGGCATCGCGGCGAACTGGCGTGCCTGTGGTGGCGACCAATAACGTCCACTACCTGACTCGTGAACAGGCCCACGCACACGAAGTCCTGCTCTGCATTGGGAGACACACGGAAATGGCAAATTCTTGCCATCCTGCACTACCAGGAGGACCTGAGTATTATCTGAAAACGCCAGAAGAAATGGCGCAGCTTTTCCATTGGTGCCCCGAGGCGCTGCAGAATACGCTTGCCATTGCAGAGCGTTGCAATGTGGCAATCCCCACTACGGACACTAACAGCAGCCTCAGCCGCAAGCCCCTGTTCCAGTTGCCTGCTGACTTCAAAGGCACACAGGATGAATATTTGCGGAAAGTCTGCAAGGATGGGCTTAAGAGACGCTATGGCATTGATGCCAATGCGCATAGCCATACCATAGAAGAGCAGAGAATCCTGGACCGCCTGGAACAGGAAATGAAAATCATCACCTCCGTTTCTCTTAGCAATGAACTCCTCGGAATCTGGGATTTGCTGTGGGATTCCGCAAACGAAAGATGGAGATGGTATAATGTGGGCTGTGGAGCAATCTGCGGCTTACTTGTGGCATATCTGATGCCCATCACCGATGTGGACCCGCTGAAGTACAATCTTCTCTTCGAGCACTGCTTAAACGAGGAGCGCAAACCATATCATCTGTTCTTTGGCATAGACAGGGCAATGTCCAATGATGTTTTTCCGAGGACTGCCATGCAGCGCTATGGAGGGGACAATGTGGCAAAGCTGGTGGAACTTGAACCAATGGAGATGCTGGCTCTTCTTTCACTGGTCGCCAGCACATTGGGATATAAGAGGTACAAGCAGATATCGGACATTGCCAGAGGACATTGGAGAATGAAATACGCCTTGTCATGCAGCAGGAAACTCCAACGTCTTGTTAAGCAAAAACAGTGGGCAAGGGTGATTGTGGAGACGGTGATTGCCCTTGAGGGCGCAGTTCTCCGTGAATCCTCTACGTATAGCGGCATTGCCATTTCGGACAAAAACATTCTTGATGTATGTCCAATTGATGCATCAAAGGACTGCCTTCTTGAACGGTATGAAGGAGAGGAACTTGGGCTTTTGACAATGGGATGGCACAGATTGGACCGTTTTGTGGAGGGTGCATTAGGTGACTTTGTTGAGAAAAAGGGTGCTGAAGCCTTAAATCATCCCCTTCCTGAAAATGCCCCCAGAGCCTTTGAACTGCTTTGCAAGGATGATGATAGATTCTACAATGATTTTCTTCCAGAGGATATGGCGGAAGCAGATAAGGTTGCCGCACTTATGCGGAAAAACTGTGCAAATGAATATGGTGACCTAGGTCATCTGCTGGCAAAAGTGCAGCCACGCAAGATGGAGGAACTCATCGCGTTTTATGCCATGAGGTTTTGGCCGATGGAATTCCTGGACAAATACCTCCGAAGACGCTCTGGTGAAGAGCCCGTCACATACGAGACACCCGAACTGGAGCCTATTCTGAAGGAGACATACAGTCTCATCCTCTATGATGAGCAGTTCATGCAGGTCGTTCATGTCATCAGCGGCTTGTCTTTGGGGAAGGCCGACTGCATACGGCGAAGCTTGGGCAAAAGAAAGGTTCAACAGACGGAGATGTGGCATGGCATCTTCTTCGAGGAGGCAAGGAAACGTGGTTTCAGCGACGACTGCATCGTTAGGATTTGGGATAAGCTGCAATACTACTCATTGTACTGCTTCCCAAAAGCCCATGCAACGGCCCGCGCTCTTCTCCTGTATCGTGTTGCCTTTATCAAGGCGAATATCTTATGAATGCTATGTTCTCCAGTGGACTGTTAGGTGCCCGCTGCGAAAGCAGCGGACGCAAGGCTTTCGCCCCGCGCACCCAACTGTCCACTATCGGTTCCTACTCCACCTTGTATATCAAAGGCTTGTCAAAGGCATCGCGCTTCAGGAACATCATGAAATATACAGGCATATAAATAACGCTCCCCTCTTTGATGACCTCGCCGTTGCCGCTCAGCACCCAGGCGCGGGGAATGGCGAATGCACGTTCCGACATCAGGTTGTCCAAAGCTGCATGCGCCTTGAAGCTCCTGCCGCTTTTCACCTCCAGCGGAAGGACATTCCCATTCCTTTCGACAAGGAAATCCACCTCGCCGTGCTTTTTTGAACTGTAGTAGTAGATATTGCCATATCCATGTGCGGCAAGTTCCTGCGCCACATAGTTCTCAAATACAGAGCCGAAATTCATATCTGTCTCGCCGTTGAGAATCCTCAGCTGTATGCCGTCCATATAGAATGCACAGAGAAGGCCGACATCGTTCAGGAAGAGCTTGAATAGATTTGCCTTTCTTGCCAGCTCCAGCGGCACCTTTGGTTCGTCCACATTGAAGACAGGTATTGCCACGCCAGCCTCCTTCAGCCAGACAAAATCGTCCTCCAGACGCTCAAATCGGCCACGCGCCGTCGCGTTGTTCAGGTGAAAGCGCTTGTTGTGCTTGTTCAGTTCCGAGGGTATGAGCGAATAGATATGCCTGAGCCGCATCCTCATCCTCTCGTCATATTGTGTGACATCCCTGCGGTATTCCCTTATGATGGAAGTCTGCTCGTCGAACACCTGCCTAAGATCGTTGGTGTCAATGTATCTCTGCACGACAGCTGGCATACCGCCAGTTATCAGATACAGAGAGTGATACTTCATCATCCGTGAGTGAATGAATAAGTCAGGCGTGCGCAGATTCTCGAAGCAATCCATAAGATGCTCCAGCACATCGTCCCCTACGCCATTTGCCCACAGAAACTCCTCGAAGTCCAGGGGAAACATCTCCGCCTCGTCCATATACCCCACTGGAACGGAACGGATATTCCTTAGTTCAACCCCAAGAAGCGAACCGCTCAAAATATAGCGGTAACTACCTTCCTCGACGAGGAATTTTATGAATGTGACGGCTTCTGGACAGGCCTGCACCTCATCCAGAAAAATCAGTGTTTTCCCTGGCACGAGGCGTTTCCTGGCCATAGCGGAAATCCGCAAAAGCACATCACGGGCATCGTCCGCCTTCTCAAATACGGCACGTGCGCCCGCATCTCTGATAAGATTGAATTCCACAAACACGTCATAGTGTGATTTGGCAAATTCACGAACGCTGAAGGTTTTGCCAACCTGCCTTGCCCCCGTCAGCAGAAGTGCCTTCCTTGACGGATCAGAATGGAATCTCTCCAGTATGCCCTCTATTTTTCTTTTCAGCATTATCACCAGTCTCCTTGATTTTCCAGGCATACAGTAGCGGATAGTGACACTTTTTCAAATTGAAAATCACCGAAAATGTGACATTTTTCCAATATTTTCAAACGCTTTTTGCGACATTTTTCCAAGGAACTTAGCCTATTCCAAAAGAGTTCGGAATGGTATGATTGCATCAAAATAACCATCTGCAGCCACAAGCGGCGACAAATGGCCGTCATACACAAGCGCAGTGCGAATGGAAACTCCATCTGGACGCACAAGTGCCTTGACTTTCTCATCCACCTCATCAATGACATCGCGCCCAATCTCCTTTTGCCGTTTTATCTCAACGACAATCAAGGAACGCCTTGCCTGAATCAGTAGGTCAATCTGGCATCCATTACGTTTGCC
>JAFSTJ010000381.1 GCA_017450525.1 Victivallales bacterium
TAATATATATGCTTGCTGTTGAAATCATAATATCAATGCTATGCAAAAACTGCATTATTTTTAAAAATTCTATATAATCGTGGCTTGAATAATGATTTTTTATTATTAAATTTGGCAGTAGTTAATTAAAAATCACAAAAATTCTATGGAAAATCATAAAACAGCAGAGGCAGAGCTGCGCACCTTGCTTTCTTTGGAGGGCAAAATTGCGCTGGTTACTGGTGGTGGCAGGAATTTGGGAAGGGAGATGGCTTTGGGGCTTGCAGAGGCAGGCGCGACAGTCGCCATTACATCACGTGATATTTCACGTGCCAGAGAGGCAACTGAAGCCATGCGGGAGCAGACTGGCTATGATTTTCATCCCTTTGAGCTGGAATTGAATGAAGAGGAATCCGTAGTGCGCTTGTTTCATTCCATAAAGGAGCGCTTTGGCAGGCTGGATATACTGGTGAACAATGGAGGAGGCCATTCCAGTACGGCTTGCGGCCTTCTGGAGAAGGAAACGCTTCAGAGCTGGAATGATTTTATTGGTTCCAACCTGACGGGTTGTTTTCTCATGCTGAGGGAATATGCGCGGCTGATGATGCCCTTGCATTCAGGGAGCGTAGTCAATATTGCGTCCATGGCGGGGCTTGTCGGGAGGGATCGCTCCATTTACGGGGATGACATGGTTCCGAATCCAATTGCCTATTCCGCAGCCAAGGCGGGTATGATAGGACTTACGACTGACGCGGCTGCCTACCTGGGCCCTTACGGCATTCGCGTGAATGCGATCTCGCCTGGAGGCTTTGAACGGAATCAGCCTGAGCATTTCATACGGGACTACTCGAATCTCACAATGCTTAAGCGCATGGGACACGCTGGATTTGACCTGAAGGGGGCGGCAGTTTTTCTTGCCTCCGATGCATCCGCATACATAACAGGGCACAATCTGGTGATTGACGGTGGCTTCACAAAGTACAAATAGGAGGTGGCTATGCTTAATTTCGGAATCGTTGGCATGAACCCAGGAAACGGGCATCCCTACTCCTTTACGGCTGTCTTCAATGGATTCAATCCTGATGCACTGGAACAATGCGATTTTCCCATAATTCGCCAATATCTGGTGCAACATCACCGCAATCAGCAATTCATACAGAATGCCAGAGTCACTCATGTCTGGACACAGGATCGATCTCTGTCTGAAAAGATAGCCGCCGTCTCCCGCATACCAAACGTAGTTGATTCACTGGCGCAATTGGCTGATGAGACTGACGCCATCATTTTTGCACGGGATGATATCTGGAATCATTTCGAGATGGCGCGTTCACTGTTTCGCACAGGAAAACCCATTTACATGGACAAACTGCTTTGTGCAACGCAGGAAGAACTGAAGATATGGAGCCAGGAAATTCCAGCGGACTATCCGCTGATGACCGCATCCAGCTTCCGCTTTGCCCCAATTGTCAAGGATGCCGTGGCGGCGGTAAAGGCCAGGCGGCCCATGGCGGTGCATGGCGTCAGTCCCTGCGTATGGATCCGCTATGCGCCTCATTTGCTGGATCCGCTCTTTGAGATTTGCGGGCGGGATGTGGCAAGTGTGCAGAATTCGGGTTCGGACAAGCATGACATAGTTACACTTACGTTTGCAGACGGGCTCATGGCAGTGCTTGAGGTACACGAGGGCATAAGTCTTCCTATGGGGCTCAAGTTGCGTTTCAGTGCACCAGAGCAAGCAATTGATGTCCCGTACACGGATCCCACATTGGAGTCCTATTTCCTGAGCATTGTGGAGATGATGAGGCAATTCACGCGAATGGTGGAGTTTGGAGAATACCCCGTGAGCAGAAGCGAAACTCTTTTCATGAACCGTGTCGTACTGGCTGCGCTAGCCTCCAGGGAACAGGGAGGGCGGAAAATACTTCTTTCCGAGTTTTTGCCTGAAATAATCTGATTTTTTTAATAGTTGTTTGTTTTACACTAAAACAGAAGAGGAAATCAAAAATGAAAGAAAAGTTTTTCACTTTGATCGAACTGCTGGTTGTCATTGCAATCATCGCTGTACTTGCCGCCATGCTGTTGCCAGCATTGAGCAAGGCTCGCCAGAAGGCACAAGCCACACGCTGTGTCAACAAATTAAAGCAACTTGGTACGGAATGGAACTGCTATGCAGATGATTATGAAGGGTACCTTATGGGGCCATACCTCTCAAATGGCAATCCTGACACGGCGCATGGTGGCAGGAATTGGAGTGATTCAATGGCAGAGTATCTGAAGATTCCCAAAAGCGATGCAGTACAGCCCCAGGTGAACACAAGGCTGAATCATTGCCCGATTGTGTCAATTTGGGATGAAACTGTCGCAGCGAATAACAACAAGGCGCATCTCGCCGCCGGGCGTGGCTATGAGTTGACTTACGGATGGAATTATGGCGTCAATATGAACTTCCTTTATAAAGTTGTCCCGATTCACGCCATAAATGTGCCATCATCAAGGTATTTCCTCTCTGACGGAACGTGGTGGTATACAACTGTGGATACTTCCGAAATGTATTACATAACCCCTCGCCACTCTAACAAGGGCTCATTGATGTTCATAGATGGTCATGTTGAACAGCATGATCCTTTGACTATGCCCAGGGAACTGGCGAAAAATCCAAAGGCTGTGTCTGGTGATTTGACGACGAATTTCCAGTAGAGTCTTTTGCATTGCAAGATGACGGGGAATGCCAGAGATGTTCAGAAAGATTTTCGAGAAGCTGATTTATAGGGATGCGGATTTCTACAGCTCATTTCCTGCTGTGGCCAATTTAGGAGAAGGTGAGTTGCTTGTGGTTTTTCGCCGCGCGCCACGATATAGGGGCTTGCCTGGTCTTCCAGATGAGTGGTTCACCCATCTGGACCGCAATTCGAAGCTAGTCTGTATGCGCTCCCTTGACAATGGGGAGACCTGGGAAAAGCCGCGTCTTCTTTTTGCACCAGACATTGGCGCAGCTCAGGATGGCGGCCTCATGTATGATGGCAAGGCTCTTTTTGCCAACAGCTTCATTTGGGGAAACCTGCCTGATTCCGTGCTGAATGCGTTGCGTGAAAACGGCCAGGATGAATACATTTATTCCTACGGGGGCTCAAATGCGGCCACTCACATTGGCTCCTTTGCGCTGAGGAGCCTTGATGGAGGCAGGGAATGGGATGGACCATTTTTCCCTGACCCTCTGCCTGGCTATCCTGAAATGCTGCCAGGCCAGCCCCTGCGCATGCACAACCGCGCCAATATAGTGAGAATGCCTGACGGCCGTCTCCTGTATCCAGGGCAGGCACTGCGCTACCGTCCCCAGTATCACTCCTCCATAGTCCTTTATGAGAGCAGGGACGAGGGCACGACATGGCAGTATCTTTCCACGCCAGCGCCTGACCATGGCAAGGCGGTCTTTGAGGAGCCCAGCCTTGTCTTGACGGACAGCGGTAAATTGGTGCTGATTATACGCACCCACAAGGACCTGTCTGGCGTGCAGTATATGTTGCCTGACGAGAATGGGACACGGCGGGCAAAATTATGGAGATGCGAATCCCCTGATGGCGGACGGACCTGGAGTGAGCCTGTCGACTTGGGTTTCCATGGGGAACCAGCGGCGACTGCCCGTATGGATGACGGAAGGATTCTGCTTGTGTATGGCTATCGTCTTGAGCCATTTGGCGTGAGGGCACGCATCTCCAACGCCGACTTGAGCGATGCGTCAGCGGCTGAGGA
>JAFSTJ010000382.1 GCA_017450525.1 Victivallales bacterium
ACAGTTCATCATGCAGAGCACGCATGATGCGGCTCTTTTCCTCGGAGGTGCGGCTCCGAAGTGTGCTGCCTATGAGGCGAATGCGCTTGCGCCAGATTGTTTCCAGGTTTATCATGGTTTCTGCGCCTCCCATGGTGGCAATCATTATCCAGCGTCCACCAAACGCCATGTTCTTCAGGCACTCGCCCATCAGTCTGCCACCAATGCAATCCAGTGCAACAGTTGGCGGATGCGCCTCTATAACCTTGCGCACATCTTCCTTGCGATAATCAACCACATAATCGGCTCCAAGTTTCCTTACGAACGCGGCCTTTTCAGGCGACGAGACCGTAGTTATGACCTCCGCGCCCATGTACTTTGCAAGTTGAATCGCAGCCAGACCTACGCCGCTGGCGCCTGCCTGCACGTAGAAGACATCGCCCTTTTGCAAGCCTCCCGCCTCAAGTTTCAGATTCAGGTAAACCGTGCACCATACTTCTGGGATGGAGGCAGCCTGGACCATGCTCATTTCATCTGGAATCGGTATAACCATGCCCTCTGGCACCGCGATTTTTTCGGAATAGCCGCCGCCTCCCACAAGTGCGCAGACGCGGTCGCCGACTTTGAAAGCGGATTTTTCAGGAGTTTCCAAAATAATGCCCGCCACTTCAAGGCCACACCACTTTGGCCAGTCAGGCGGCGAGGCATAGCAACCGTCCTTCTGCATCAGATCTGCACGATTGACCGCTGCCGCATGGACTTCAATCACTACCTCCCCTGCCCTCCTAGCTGGGTCTGGCATCTCGCACCACTTGAAATTATTGCCTTCATCCAGAATCATCGCATACATTTTAATTTCTCCTCCAGTTTATGTAATTGGAAGCCGCCAGGGTGACCTCGTGAACCAGATAATCATGTTCGAATGAATAAGTCGAGGTCGCTTCACAGCGAATCACCTGTGCCAGTTCCATCAACTGGCCCTCATAGCGGTCACGCTGCGGCGGGAAGCATAGCGTATGGCTACCTTTAGGAAAGAGTCCACTATCTTCCGCAAGCGTCAGTTTTATTTCCACGCTCTTGCCATCAAAGCGCTCTAATGGACTGAACTTGATCGTGCCTTTGGTTCCTGCGATATTAATGGCACGTCCACCTGTGTTGCAGGCATCCTTGGAGCAGGAGCGCAATGTCACCAGCGCCTGGGGATATTCCAGCACAGCCATGCAGTTGTTCCTAATCGAAGCAGGATAGCCTGGAGCTGACTTGAGAAACGGCGTCACATTCTCAGGACGGCCCATAGCCGCGACCACAAAGTCTATCAGATGACAGTCAAGATTATACATTATGCCGCCAGAGAATTTACCTATATATTCCTGATAACTTTCTGCGCCGTAGCAATGATTCATATCAGCCTCAATTTCAAATACATCGCCGAGCAGTTTTTCACGTATTGCCCGAATGCAGAACTGAAATGCAGGATTGCCGCGGAACATATAGCCCATCTGGAATGGCAGTTTCCGCGCCTTGCAGCCATCCAGCAGTTTTTTGTACAAAGCCAAATCCTCGCCAGCAGGCTTGTCCAAATGCATGGCAAGATTGTGTTCCATGCACTTGAGCGCCACAGGCACCAGATCATTGTTCGGCACTTCCACCGTAACAGCCTCCAGACCAGGATAATTCAAGGCCTCGTCTAAAGTCAATTTCCGATACCCCTCATAATGATTTAGGTTCAAGTTCTGTGAATAGAACGGTGTTTTGCAGAAATCCCGTTCATCCACATATCCAATCACATTGAAAACACCTGGCAACTTTTTCAAGGTGGCGAACTTGCCGTTGGCATGTTCATGGCAGACGCCAATCTGAATGATATTGACTTTCTCCATTTTTCAATTCTCCTTCAGCAGACTCCAATCAAACACAATTCCCATCGGCGGATTCCTATCATGAAGAAGTTCATCATAAAGCGCCGTGCAGTCCGCAGGACTGAGGGTTTTATGGACAAGCGAGGCGAAATCAAACCTGCCAGTGGCCAGGAACTTCAAAATCGTCTCGTAGTCATCATATTCGCTCCACTCGCCAGGACGGGATTCCAAGGCAGGACGATTGGAAGTGTGCGCGCCTATCAGCGTAATGCCAGGCAAATGCACATCCCTGTAGAAATCAATTGGGCAATCTGGAACTCTGGTACATCCCAGCAGGGAAATCCTCCCCATTTTTGCCGTATAGCCCAGCGCCTGCTTCAATGCAACTGCCTTGCCAGTCACTTCTACAACAGCATTGACACCCTTTCCGCCTGTTGCGGCACGAACCTTTTCAGTAAAATCAGCCTCACTTGGATCAAAAACTGCGTCTGCGCCAAGTTTCAATGAAAGTTCCCTGCGTTCAGGAGAAAAATCACAGCCAAACAATGGCGCCGCACCTGAATATCTCGCCGCCTGAAGTGCAATCTGCCCCAGAATGCCCAGCCCTGCAATCATCACAGATTCCCCCATCTGTATTTTCAACCTGCGCACACCTAGCATTGGAAAAGACGCTATATGGGCAAATGCCACATCTTTGAGGGAAACCCTTCCGTCAGCAATCTTATGCGCTCCACGCCACGCGGATGGCTCCGTGGGCGACACTATGTGGGAGCGATGCCCGCCCCAAGGCGCAATGACCGCATCGCCAACGGCAAAGTTCTTCACATCTGCCCCGACCTTGATTACCTTGCCGGCCGCACTGTAACCAGGATAAAACGGGAAACTCAGACCTGGATTATTGGCATTGCCTGAAATCCAGGCGCATTCAGTGCCCGCGCTGACCGCGCTGTACAGGGTCTTCACC
Source organism: Victivallales bacterium (assembly GCA_017450525.1). Lineage (GTDB taxonomy): Bacteria > Verrucomicrobiota > Lentisphaeria > Oligosphaerales > Oligosphaeraceae > RGIG3456. The sequence continues at coordinate 2,803 of JAFSTJ010000382.1, forward strand.
AGAATCGCATCCGCTGGCAGAGACTGCTCGTCCAGTTCAAAATCCTCCAGAGTTACACTCCCCTGCGTCTTTGCCACAATGACTTTTCCTGAAATCATTTTCTTTCCTTATAAGTAACTTCAAAACCAACGCAAAATGAAAGCGCATTTTGATGATAGTTTTGAAATCACCTCT
>JAFSTJ010000383.1 GCA_017450525.1 Victivallales bacterium
GATATACGATGCGGAGGACAGGCCAGAACCAGACCAGTTGAAAAAGGCAGTGTGGGCATTCCAGCAAGTGCCGCCAAACGTGGCATGCATCCAGGCTAAACTAGGCTTCTACAATCCAGTACAGAACCTGCTCACACGCTGTTTCACCGCAGAATATGCCACCTGGTTCGGCCTTTGCCTGCCTGGAATGGACGCATTAAGCGCGCCAATTCCTCTTGGCGGCACATCGAACCATTTCAGAATGGATATATTGCGCAAACTAGGCGGCTGGGATGAATTCAACGTGACCGAGGACTGCGACCTGGGCCTAAGGCTGTTCTCCAACGGATACCGCACACGCATAATGGCCTCCACCACCTGGGAACAGGCTTGCCCCTCGTTGCGCTATTGGTTCAAGCAGCGCTCCCGCTGGGTGAAAGGCTATATGCAGACCTATTTCGTGCATACCAGGGACTTTTTCCGCTTCCACTGGAAGATGGGCATGCTCAATGCACTGCAATTCCACCTGCTGATAGGCGGCACTTTCCTAAGCCAGTTGATCAATCCCCTGTATTGGATCATGACACTGCTGTGGCTTGTCTGGAAGCCTGAAGGACTTGGGGACTTTTTCCCCGCGCCCATTTTCGCCATGGGTTCGTTCTGCCTGTTCTTCGGCAACTTTGTCTTCATCTACACAAATGCGGTGGCCTGTGTCAGAAACGGCACTGGCTATCTGGCGAAATATTCCCTGTTGATGCCGTTTTACTGGCTGATGATGAGTTACGCCGCCTGGAAAGGCGCCTTGCAACTCCTCTACGCCCCCCACCACTGGGAGAAGACAATGCACTTCAAAAATCAGAAGGGAAATATCAAAACCAACGAATGACACGCAAAGCATCGCAGGCCACTTTTTTTAGCATTCTCAAAAAAAGATGATTCTTTCCTATAAGAATCTACAACATAAGTGAATTTGCAAAAACAAAGTGGATTTTCTCGCCGCTGGCACTACCTTGTGGGTGGTGGGTGGGGGACGGTAAACCGTCCCCCACCCCATGTGTGCACGCATAGAGGAGTACGCGCGAGGGGAAAAAAGTGGGCAACGTCCAAGCAAAATGTTGCCTTTGGATGTCATGTTACCTAGAGCACTAGGCAACAAGGCGGCTAGTTTTCTAGGCAACAAGGCGGCTAGTTTTCTAGGCAACAAGGCGGCTAGTTTTCTAGGCAACAAGGCGGCTAGTTTTCTAGGCAACAAGGCGGCTAGTTTTCTTGGCAACAAGGCTTGTAGGATACTAGGTTCAGGCACAGCATCCATAGGCGACACTTTGCCTGGACATAGCCAAAACGTATGTTTTTGCATCACATACAGAAATTGAAAAATGAACAAAAAGCAGGTAATTGAGCAGTTGCAAAAACTGGATATGCACCCAAGCAGGCGCCTAGGGCAGAATTTTCTGGTGGATGCGAATATGCTGAATGCGCTGGTGCAGGATGCCCAGGTACAGCAAGGGCAGCAGCTGCTGGAAATCGGCCCTGGCCTGGGGATGCTGACCGAGGCCTTGCTGGCAGCTGGCTGCGACGTTACAGCCGTGGAACTGGACCATCGCCTGGCGGCATTCCTCCGTGAGCGTTTTGAAAATACGCCTCATTTCCGCCTAGTGGAGGGCGACGCCTGCCGCCAGGACTTCGACGCCATAATGGGAAGCGAGCCATATCGCTGCGTCGCCAACCTGCCCTACTCCTGCAGCACGCCTTTTTTGGCAAAAATCGCATCTTGCGCAAATATGCCGCAGGATTTGTGCGTTCTATTACAAAGAGAGATGGCGGAAAGGCTGATTGCACAGCATGGCACCAAGGACTATGGCCTGCCTACGGTAAAGATTGCCCTGCGCTACAAGGCGCACATTCTTCGCACCGTGCCGCCAACGGTATTCTTCCCGCCGCCTGAGGTGACTTCTTCCTTCGTGCGGTTGGATATGGATGAGAAATGCAGCGCACAAATCCGAGAACTAACAGAGCGCATCGCCGCAGCTGCCTTCGCGCAGCGCCGTAAGAAGTCACTGCAACAGATAGTGCCGCTCTTCCCACAACTGGATATGGAAGGCGTTTTCGCAAGGGCGAATCTGCCGCTGGACGTGCGGGCGGACGGCATTTCCGTGGAAAAATACATTGAATTGGCAAACATAATAAGTGAAATAAAAGGAGGAGACAAATGAGTTTTGCGGACATTTTACGCTACGCGTTCTTCCAAAGTGACAGCGTAGGCAGAAGCATCGTTATCATCTTATTGGCATCCAGCGCATGGTTCTGGACAATTTTCATCAGCAAGATCCTGGTATTCGCAGGCATACGGCGCGATTGCCGCAAGTTCATCAAGTTCTACGAAAAAGTGGGTTCCCCACTTGCCATGGGAATATATCTTGGCGATTTGAATGGTCCATTGTGCAACATCTGCCGCGCGGGTATTGAAACATTGTGCGAGGTGCTGGACATAGAGGAACGCAGGCGTTCCTCCTTCCTGCGCAATGCTGTTCTGCCCCGCCCGCTGACCAATGCTGAAATCGAGAAAATACGCACCAGAATGAACCAGCAGTTCAACAGGGAATCCAGGGATCTGGAGAACGACCTGGGCTGGCTCTCCATATTCATAACAGTTTCACCTTTCCTGGGACTGTTCGGCACAGTCTGGGGCGTCATGGCAACATTCATCGCCATTGCGCAGACCAGCAGCATCGAAATCAGCGCCATCGCACCAGGAATAAGCGGCGCACTGCTGACTACCGTAGCTGGCCTTACCGTTGCAATCCCCGCAGTAATGGCAAACACTGGCATAAATTCACAAATCAACGACAGAATACAGGAAATGGAAACCTTCATTGATGACTTCCTGGCAAGCATGCAGCTTGAGGATTCCAACACCAAGGAAAACACGGAGGCATGATGAACAGGCGCGCCAGAAGACAGAATATAGCGACTATCGACATGTCGCCCCTGATGGACCTGACTTTCATGCTCCTCATCATCTTCGTCATCACTGTGCCCTCCATCTACTATAAAAGCGATGTGAAGTTGACGCCACCCGAATCAACCACAAATGACAAGATGCAGCCTGACGACAACTCCATCTTCGTGGAACTGGACAAGGACGGCGCAATCTGGTTGGGAAAATCAGACAACAAACGCAGCCAGTCCCTTTCCTCCAGCGAGGAACTTACAGAGCGCCTGGTGTCAATCAAGCAGGAAATGCCCGATGTAATCGTGTATTTGGTAGGGGACCAGAATCGGCAGTACAAGGATGTGGTGAACATAGCAAATGCTGTACAACACGCGGGCATAAGCAATCTATCACTGGTTTTCACACCTGAAACAGGCAAAGGCAAGAGATGACAGAGGAAAACAACAGCAATAATGGCAAGTTCAAGGCAATGGGCCTGGCGCTGAGCATTGTCCTGCACCTTGCTCTTGGCATTGCTATCGTCTTCATTTCAGGCGATGTGCCAAAGCCTGACGAAAAGCAGATTGTAAGCATAAATCTGCAACCAGAGCAGCCAGTGGCAGTGCCTTTCGTTCCAGAACCAGATCCGCCCAAGCCGGAACCACCCAAGCCGGAACCACCCAAGCCGGAACCACCCAAGCCGGAACCACCCAAGCCGGAACCACCCAAGCCTGAACCACCCAAGCCTGAACCACCCAAGCCGGAACCGCCTAAGCCTGAACCGCCTAAGCCAAAGTCCGAGCAGCCTAAGCCAAAGACGGAGCAGCCTAAACCAAAGACGGAGCAGCCTAAGCCAAAGACGCAGCAACCAAAGACAAAATCCATCGAAGAAAGATTAAGGGATTCTCGCACAGTAAAAGACAATTCCAAGCCAAAGACAAACAGGAATCGTAAAGACATAGAGAAGATTCTGGGCAATGCAACCAGCACGCCTAGTGACAACAAGCCCAGCAGGCAGCTGCCTTCTGGTGGAACTGTGGCAGAAGTCACTAACTATGCGGAGCAGGTGGTGAAGCCATACATATTGCAGAACTGGATACAGCCTGTGGCAGGCGAACTTGACGTGTTATCCGTACGGCCTGTGACCATTGGCTTTACTGTATATTCTGGTGGAAGTGTGCAGAATGTTCGCATAGTGAAACCCTCGAATTCAAAAGTTCTGAATGATTCTGTACGGAACTTCCTGGCGCAAATGACTAGGTTGCCTGCCCTGTCCAGCGTAGGCATAAAGGCAAGCAACCCATATTTTACCATAAGTGTAATATCTTCATTAGTAATTTTATTATTATCATATTTAAATAACATGTTTAAAAATTTTATAAA
>JAFSTJ010000384.1 GCA_017450525.1 Victivallales bacterium
ATAGTGCATCACCTGAACTGGACAATCTAATGCTTGCTGGAAGAAATAAACGGCATGTTGCGGATGATGGTACTCATGAAGAAGCAACAGGCGGATGGGATTACTACGATGTGACCTTCCAAGTCGGTGAGGATTTCTTTGAAGGAAAAATCAATGTGATGATTACAGACAAAGGACGTAGGTTCCACGATGTCACTGATCTAAAAAAGGACACCTCCCATGCTAGTGGCTCGAGTTTTTCGCAGGTCCACATCACGGGAGGCGTGAAAAATAATATACTCCCGACGAAGAAGAATGCAAATCAGGAGGCCGCAGAAAGCGGAAAGGGCGACGTCAAGTTCAGCATCAGCGACCTTTACACAGGGAGCGCCGCCGATTACGACAAGCCGAGCCTGCACTACATCGGCACTGGCGAGGGGGCGCATGTGTACGGATGGGGGCTGTATGCGTCTGATAACAGAGAGATTGCAAAGTGGTATGCCGAGGAAGATTTCAAAAGGAAATATGAAACTCCGAGCATGGACATCACATATAAAGGAAAAAGATTCCAATATATGCGAGATGGTGAACAATATTCGGAATTGCGTGGCCCAGAGCATGAAGCAGCCCGTTTGATTTTCAATCATAATGGAGACATTGACGGCGCTTGGTCAGATGCAATGGATGTTTATTCCAATGCAAGGAGGGCTTATGAAGATAAGCCAACTGAGTATAATAGAAAATTCAAAGAGTATCAGGGAAAAATAGTTGACTTGTTGTTTGAGGGACAAGACAGTTGGAAAGTTGAAAAGCATGAGCCTTCTCGCCACCTCTACCGTCAGACATGGTTCACCAATCGCGTCAATGAGGGCGAGGCGAATCTTCTCGACTGGCGCGGGCAGGTTACAGAGGAACAGACGAACGCCATTCTCGACGGCCTTTCGCAAATGGGTAGCAATCGCAAGGTCGTTGATTTTGTCAACCGCAATCTTGAGCAGGACGCAGAGGAAGGCGGCTACGAGTTCGAGCTGGAGGAATACTATCCATCCGACGTGCTTCGAGACCATCTGGAGAGGTATCTGGACTTCTACGACGCGACGGGGGAATCTGTCTATCGGCAGGTGTCTGTACTGCTCGGCTCACCGAAGACCGCCAGTGATTTTCTGTACAACGACTGCGACATCGACGGCGTGAAATACGAGGCGAGCCAGTCCGACGGCTCCGACGGCTGGAACTACGTCTCCTTCTCCGACGCAAACATGCGCGTGGACGAGCACGTCAAGTGGTCGCTGTCGCAAAGGGATGAATCGTTGAAAGGCGTGGATTCACAGGCTATCGAAACGCGTCTTGAAGAATTGCTTGCACAGGGAGAGAAAAATGGACTCTACCGTTTTAAGGACAATGACAAGAATAGCATAGTTTCAAAGGCCGTTGAATTCTTTGATAAGTATGCACATAAGTCGATTCCATTATCCAATGGCAGGTGTGTCTATTTCTATCCAGATAAACGTGCGTTTGAACGTCTTGATGGCGACAATCTCACGGCTTGGACTGAATACGCAATACATGCCGTTACATCCAGCGGAAGGAAGCTTCCTGGAAATGATTTTGCAGAACGGCTTTATAATCCCACAAAGGCTGACAATCTTGACCGCATAGAAACAGTCATCCGCGGCGAAAATGTATTTGCCAAATTAGATAATGGCAATCCAGAACGTGATGCTGTGATTTTCGTTGGCCAAACAAATGACGGCAAGCGTATGGAGGTAATCACTCGTCTTGACGATTACGGCAATGTCCATGCCGATTTGAGCGAAGTCACAGTATTAACGACAAAGAGTAAGAAGGATAGCCCTCAGACAAGGCCGCTTTCTGAGGTAGTTGAAACGGTGGCGCAACACCAAGCGGCAGGCTTCTCACCGACAACCAAAACTAATATACTCCCGACAAAGGAAAGTGCAAGTCAAGAGGGCGAAGAAAACGGTGATGTGAAATTCAGTTTGATTTCCAAGGAGGAAGATAAAGCCTACATGGACGCCGTGAAGCGTGGTGACATGGAGATTACACAGCGCATGGTGAATGAAGCTGCCAGCAAGGCTGGATATACTTCTGACGATTCATGGCGGATGGATCATCGTGCTCCGAACAAGAAAGATGGCGATATCAATCTTGAAGACTTGAAGAATAGTAAAATCGTACCTGATGACTATTGGGAACATCCCGAATGGTATCAGACTGACGATATGGAACGCGCGGCATTCTGGAAGGTCAACAATGCAATAGAAAAAGCCGAAAAATGCAAAGCGGAAGGCAATCCACGCCCAATGGGGATGTGGGTTTATCGCGCTGTGTCGAAGACTAAAAATGTGCGCGAGTGGATGTTCCGCAATGGGGACTGGGTAACGCCTATCGAAGAATATGCTATTCAGGAAGGTAGGATGAATCCAGAAGGCTATCGGATAATAAGGCAATACGCATTGCTAAGAGATTTATATTGGGATGGAAATAGCATAGCAGAACTGGGATATGACGATGGTCAGAATTATGTCTATGCAGACACTGCGAACAATAGAAAACTACTGGATGCCGTCACTTATGACGATGATGGTAAAGTCATTCCGCTTTCAAGGCGTTTTAACAAGCGGAATAGCGACACTAGATTCGCGCTGACCGCCGAGCAGCCGACGTCTCTTGGGCCTGAGACTGACATCGACAGGGCGGAGGAGCGCAGGATGCTCCAGGCCGCAGCCGTCACGCCAATAGAGAACCTACGCGCGATGCGCTTGCCTCTCATGCTGGATCTGGCCAAGCAGCTCAAGGGCAACGTGACGGCGGTCGATAAGATCCCAAGAATCGCGGATGGAAAGGCACTTGGCGTGTTCCGTGGCGACACGCGCCGTATCGAGGTTCTGCGTAGTCTGGCAAAGCCAGAGGTGTTGGAGAAAACAATCAAGGTGCCAATTGGAAAGGAGGCCGAGCAGCGCAAACTATGGATGGACTTCTGGACTGACAAAGGGGTTCCAGGCAGTGAGATTGACATCACGGAGACAAGAGACGACGCCAAGGGCATCGTGCTGATGACCGCATTGAGGCGCGAGCCAACACTGGCAAACGTCCGCAAGGTCGCGTCGCATGAGATCGGGCATCTTGTCGATTTCAACTCAGGCGACACGACAAGCCATGGCAATGTCCTTGGCACTGTCGGCGGGATGCTCAAGAGGTATTTTATGACCGTTGC
>JAFSTJ010000385.1 GCA_017450525.1 Victivallales bacterium
ACGTCTGCTGGGGACCATCGTTCGCTTCCTCTACAAGATTGGCCTGAAGAAAGCAGATCACGTCATTTTCCAAAACAACGACGACCTCAACGAGTTCTGCGCCAACCGCCTTGTGCAGCGCGACAAGTGCTTTGTGGTCAATGGTTCCGGCGTGAATCTAGAGCGTTTTCTCCTTGCACCGTTTCCCACAAAGCTGACATTTCTGATGATTTCGCGGCTGCTGAAGAGCAAAGGCGTTGGAGAATACCTTGAGGCGGCACGACTTGTCAAGCAGAAGCACCCAGAAGTACGCTTCTGTCTTCTGGGCAAGTTCGAGACAGCCATGCAGGATGCGTTGCCACGAGAATACGTCCAGCAATTCGTCGATGACGGTATCATCGAACGTTTCGAGGAAACCAGTGATGTGCGTCCGTTCTATGCGGAATGCAGCGTCTATGTCCTGCCCTCCTACCGCGAAGGTACGCCTCGCACCGTCCTTGAGGCGATGGCGATGGGCCGACCAATCATCACCACGGATACCCAGGGATGCCGCGAAACCGTTCGTGATGGAGTAAACGGCTACCTGGTGCCAGTCAAGGATGTCCCTGCGCTCGCCGAAAAGATGCTTGCCTTCTGCGATGATTCCACTGCCCTTGCTCCTATGGGCGAGGCCAGCCGACGCTACGCAGAAGAGAAGTTTGATGTGAAACGTGTGAACCAGACCATCCTTGCACACCTGAAAATGTGAAGGCGTGCGCTTGTTCTCGAAAAAACACAGAATACAAATTGACAGAACTTTATCTTTATGTTAAAGCCGATTGGAAAAGCAAAAAACAATCCGTTGACTTGCAGACAACGAATCCAGTGTTATGTTAGGTCTAATGAAAACACTGGACGGAAGATGAGGGGATGTTGCATGATATAATTGCGAAGAGTCAAAAGAAGAATGCCGACATATCCTAATATAATTCATGAATCATTGAAAATCAAGGCTCTGGGGCCACTGGTGGATGTCGTATTGGACGATATTCGTCCAGTCACCGTGCTTGTCGGCGAGTCTGGCAGCGGCAAGAGTCTGATTTTAAAGATTCTGGCAATGATGCGCCATGTCTGCAAGAAGGAACTGATAAGACGGGCTTTGAAGATTTCCGGTGTCAATAAGACATCTATCAGCATCCGCAAGGATTCCTATCTGGCTTTTGCCGAAATAGGAAGTCTTGTCGGCCCTGAGACGCGGATTGTATATGATTTGTTCTATAATGACATGTTGTTCTATAATGACATGCCAATTTGCCAGATATCGCTGGACAAGAAAGGCTTTAGCGTTCATTTGGACGATGTTGCCCCCCTTGATCAAACCAAGCCTTTCTTTAAAATTGCATTTATCAGTGACACTCGCAACTTGCTGGCTTCATGGGCACGGAAAGGCGCAAGCATACAGTCCAAGATACTGGACAATTATTTTTCCGAGACCTACAACCTCTGGGACGAGGCGATGGATGCCAAAAGTTTCACAGAGCAAAGTATCGACTACCTGAATGCCAGATTGCTTGTCGGTAAAAATAAAAGCGGGTGGCGGGATGTCGTCATGGTTAATAACGCTGGTCGCAAGACCTTGTTCGAACATGGTGCTTCTGGCGAAAAGGCTTCCATACCGATATCGATAATCCTCCGATACCTGACCCATGGATATGATTTTGAACAAGCCGTTCGGCGTTCCTACAATAGTATCATTCTTGATGCGATGATGGGGGAATCAGAGGACGGGAGGTATTTTGTTCCTAGTGAAATAATACTGCCTTTTAAGGACTATTACCTATGTGTGCATATAGAGGAACCCGAGCTGAGTCTTGATCCGATGACTCAGCTGCGCTTCGCAGACGATTTGATGCGCATCATGGATTCAGCCGTTGAAGAGAGGAAATCATTGGAAGCCTCAATCATGTTTACAACACATAGTCCCTATTGGGTCACGGCGTTGAACACAATTGCCCAAGAAGGAAGAAGCAAGTTTTTGTCTTGGAATCGACTTGGGGGCTATCTCATTAAGAATGATGGCACCGTTGAGTCGCTTAGGGATGAGGAATCGCATTTGCTCATGACCCCCAACATGGACGAAGCGTCCGCAGCATTGGACGAGCGTTATAACTTGGCACTTGAAGGAACCCTCCATGGAAAAGATTGATGTCAACGGCTTTGGAACGCTTTCGATGTCAATCGTGACCTTACGGAAGCCAGGGCAGTCCTATACATGTCAAGAGCAAAAGGCCTCTCTTAATGTGCAGAATGATGTTTTGTCTGATATAGCTTTTGTGAAACTGGACAAAGGGTATTATCCAGAAGGAAACGCATGCGATTATAGTATTTCAGCACAGACGGAAAGCCCTGTTGGATTTCTTTTGGAGTTGAAAGGGCGTAAGATGGAGCATGCGGTTAAGCAATTAGGAAACACTCTTCGACGATTAAGATGTAGTGGCGTTACCGTCTTATATCGAGAGGCTTCCGTTGTCGCGAGTGGTGCGCAGAAAATACCGACCGCTAAATGGCAGAAACTCCAGCAAGGGTTCTTCAATGCAAATAGAGTTCGCCTTAACCGCTACTCGAATAATGGAACCGTCTTGTTTTCCAAGACGATAGGCTAGTCTCAAATTGAAAAAGTCTTGTAACTATTCAGTATTTGTTGATAACAACATAGGAAATGGAGCAGAAGGCCGCGAAGCGGCCAGCGCACGGAGTGCGCGACAATCGTAGCCCAATGCAAGCGCCCGCAAGGGCGCGTAGCATTGGGTAAGCTCCCCCCAGATATTCGCGCCCGCAAGGGCGCAACAAAAAACGTTGCTATTACCTACCCCCCTTCTGGAACACAAGTCTTGGGGAAAAACTTTCGTTTTCAAGTTTGACAGATTTGATTTTCTGAATACATTATAGGGGAGTGTTATTGCAGAGAGTAAGATTTTCAACCGTTTTCCCATTAGGCACCAGTAAATACGAGCATGACGAAGCAAGAACAGCTAGTAACACCTGCCATGATATCCTGGGCGCGCAAGCGTCTTGGAGATTCCGTGGAGGCGTTTGCCAGGCGGATGGGCGTTTCGATTGAGCGCGTCACCAACTGGGAAAACGGTGTTGCGTTCATGACGTATGCCCAGATTAAACGACTAGCGGATCAGTCCTTGCTTCCTGTTGGCCTGTTTTTTCTGGAAAGCCCACCTGAATTATCGATTGGAATGACAGATTTCCGCAATGGAAGTGAACATAATCAGCTCTTTCCTAGTCCTGAGTTATACGCTGTAGTCTCCACCATGAAATATCGTCAGGCATGGTATCGAGATTATCTTCTGGAAAATGGTTGTGCCCCTTTGGATTATGTTGGAAGCATTACAACCAATATGCCTGTCAAAACCGCTGTTGGTCGCCTGAAGACCGTTCTCCAATGGGATGACGGAATCGTTGAACAATGCAAGGACTGGGAGGGCTATTTTGATAGGCTTACAGCTGCCATGGAAGAGCTTGCCAGTATTCCGGTCATGCGCAATAGCGTGGTGGACAACAACACTAGCCGTCATCTTGATCTTCGCGAGTTTCGTGGATTCGCATTGGCCGACCAGTTTGCTCCACTCATCTTCATCAATGCAGCGGACAGCAAAGGCGCACAGCTTTTCACGTTGGTTCATGAGGCCACCCACATCCTGTTGAATCAAAGCGGCATTAGCAATGTTTCTCTTTCAGGAGTACATTGTAGTCAGATTGTGGAACGCTTCTGCAATGCTGTTGCAGCCGAGTTTCTGGCTCCTGAAGCAATAATCAAAGAGTATTGGAAGAAAAGCGAGTCTTCCAAACTCGGCTGTTTGGAACGCATCTCTTTCATCGCACGTCAACTTAAGCTCAGTCGCCAGGTTATCTTGTATCGTTGCCAATCCCTGCGTTTGATTCCCGCAGTTGTCGCCAACGGTTTGTGGGATGAGCTGAAAAGTCTGGAAAAACCATCAGGAGGTTCAGGAGGTAATTTCTATGCCATGCTGAAAAACCGCGTCAGCCGTTTGTTTGCTCGCATGGTCATATCGGAAAACGATTCAGGCAACATTTCGTTCACCGATGCTTTTCGGCTTCTATCCGTCAATAGCACGGCATCCCTTCGCAGGCTTTCGGAGGCGGTGGGAATGTAGCAATGGCTTATCTTCTGGACACAAATGTATTCATTGACGCAGCCGAAACGTATTACGCTGTTGATATTTGCCCTAGTACTTAATTGATTTAATTCGGATA
>JAFSTJ010000031.1 GCA_017450525.1 Victivallales bacterium
GATTTCCAACCAGAGGCGCTCCAGACTGTAGCGCAATTTGTCTTCAGCAGCCAGACCATATAATTGTGCCACTGTCATTCCGCATGGCATTATCTTTATGCTAGCATTGATTGCGCCGTCAAAAGATACTGTGAATGCCGTGTCCACCACGAAACGCGGCGTCTGCATTGCATCGCATAGCACCACTTGCTCATCGTTGCGACTTTGGATGAAGCATTCGCTCTCGTTGTCTGGGTAGTTTTCATCCCATTGCATGGGAATGCCATCCTCAATGCCGACAATGCGCATTGGTGAGGCCAGCAATTCCTGCCCTTGGGATACGATGGAGCAGGGCAGGGAGTTGGCTGCAAACGTGTATTCCCTTCCCCAAACGCGCAATTTGTGCTGAAGTCCCTCGTTGCTGACCTCAATTGGATGAAAACCACTTAACATAATTGTCAGTCCTTGTTTTTATCCACAGATTTGCGCAGATTTTCACAGATTATTATTTGTCTTCAAAGATAATCTGTGCAAATCTGCGAGAATCTGTGGATAATTTATTAGATTTTATCCAGGCCCTTGAGCGCCTTGGCGGAGCCGACGGCGCAGTCGTTCCACTGTGTTGCATTCTTCCAGAAGGCGTCAACTGTGGCGCATAGTTCTTCCTTCTTGAGGGACAGGTAGCGCCTGTGCATTTTCTCCAGTGTGTCGTTGTCTATGCCGAATATCTCAAAGTTACGCATTACGGTGGCGACTTCTGTTGGTCGTATGGGGGCCAGGTGTCCCTTGACGGATGAGATGATTGCTTTCTCCACATCTGCCTCGTCGATTATATCCTGCAATAGTTTTGGCACGGCATCCATTGTCTCGAAAGAGTGCATAGGTGATGGATCCTGGGCGGACATCATGTCAAATGTGCCGTTCAGTACCCTGTAGCGTGAGGCGGTTCCGTATGCGCCACCCTTGATGCGGATTTCGTTCCAGAGATAGCCGCAACTCAATATATTGGAGAATACTGCCAATGGAATGCATTCCTTCTCCCAGTAGAATGGAGCGTTGAATTTCCTTACGCAGGCACTGACTTCCGAAGCCACTGGATAGCCTTCCCTTCGCCCATTCTTGAACTCAAGCGAGGCAGGTACTTGGAAGGTGGCCGCCTTCAATGGTGTTAGGCTGCTCTTCTTGCCTGGAATGGAGGCGATGAACTTCATGGCAATGTCACGTTGCTTGTTGCCGCCCACGAATGAAACCAGGATGGGTTTTGTTTCGGAAATGCGCTGTGTTATTGTCTCCAACTCTGACGCCAGTTTGCGGCGCATCTGCACCGATGATGCCAGTTTCTTGTTGTTTTCGGCAGAAATCAGGCCAGATGATGCTTCGTCATAACTGCCTATTGGCGTGAGGCCAGCGCCTGCGCGAAGCCCAGCGTATGTATGACCATAGTATGCCAGATTGTTCCTTTCCTTTATGAAAAGTTCCTTTGCGGAGAAGTCGAAGAGGGCATTGTCCGTGAAGTCTATCATCTGCATTGTTTCCTGGAGCAAATCCAGCATGGCAGGCAGTGATTCCTCCAGACCTGCGATTGAGAATGCCAGAGTGCCCTGCTGCAATGCCTTGCCGCCAGGTCCTTTGGCATTGCCCGTGAACATATCCACAGACATGTTTGCACCCAATGCCGCCCATTCTGCTGCGACCTGGTGGTATGGTTTGCCCTTTGTGCCCATCTTGGTGGCGAAATACACGAAGTGGGACATGTTCAGCAGCTGTTCTGGTGTAAAGGCATTGAAAGGCAGTACAATCTGCATGTTTACCATTCCATTGGTGAACATATCGCTGCTGCAGAAGAGTATGCCGTTAGGCAGTATTTCCTTTTGATAGTCCAATGTAATTGGAGACTTTGGTATTTGCGGGATGTGTAGGCAGGGCAGGGTGGCCAATTCCTCTGGGGCATTTGGGGCTCCTTGCTGTGCCTTCAGTTCTGTGGCTTTTTTGTCGATTTCCTGCAGTTTCTCCTTGCTCATTTTCGCCTTCAAAGCTGCCATTTTCGCGGCGTCCTTGACATTTTCCTTGTCGATGAGTTTTGGATCTGGGAGAAGATGCAGTGTCAGGCAATGCTTGTTGTCAATCAAGTATTTGCGAATGATTGAGGATAGCCAGTTCTTGTCCTTTTTCAGTTTGTCCTGCAATTGCTTCAGTAGTTTTCTTTCGTCCAATAACAGGAATGGGTCTTCTCCATAGCACCAGACGTCGAATACCTTTTCCATTTGCTTGAATACGAATCTCTTGCTGATGACCTGCTGGCTTGCCTTATACTGCATGAACGCCGTGTGGACTTGCTCTTCTGTAAAGCCGTTTTGGGCAATTTGCTCCAGTGTGGTTTCCACCAGTTTTTCCATCTTGGCGAAATCTGTGGGCTTGATGCCATTGACAGCGAGGATGAAGTTGGTCTCTGGCGTCTCGTCGTCAAAACCACTTATGGCAAGGCTACCGCAAAGTCCTGATTCAATGATGGCCTTTTTTAGCGGAGAGGACGAATTGCCGAGAAGAAGATATTCCAGGAAGTCGAATGACATGTCCAGTAGTGGTTCCCAATGGTCTTCTAGCAGGTATGCCCTTGCCCATGCTGCGGAATCTTTCTCTGCATCCAGGGCGGGCATGAAATGAACCTTTGCCTTCCTGGGCTTGTCCCATCTGGGCTGTATCGGGCGAGGCTTCTCTGGCTCGACTTTCTGGGACAGCCATTCAGGCGACAGTCCGCCAAGGCACTTCTCCAGAAAATCAAGTTTTTCCTGTGTGGGAATATTGCCGTACAGGAAAACCTTTGCGACGGATGGATGATAGTGGTTGCGGTAGTATTTCTTAAATGCAGCATAGCTCAGACTTGGTATGGCCTGGGGCAGACCGCCAGAAACAAAGCGGCGTGGCGATTTTGAAAGCAGGCGGGAGTATGTCTCCTTGGCGATGACTTCGTCCAGTTCCGCCATGTAGCCGCGCATTTCATTGTAAACTATGCCATTGACCTTCAATGCAGAGCGTGTGTTGCCAGGCTTCTCAAATTCCAGATGCCAGCCTTCCTGCTTGAAAATGTTTTCTGTCAGCAGTGGATTGAACACTGCGTCAAAATACACAGAGAACAAGTTGAAATAATCCGCCTTCACCGTGCTGGAAGCAGGATACACCGTATGGTCCTGGTAGGTAAGCGCATTGATGAATGTGGCTACGCTGCCCTTTATCATTTCCATGAATGGCTCTTTCACAGGATATTTTCCCGACCCTGCCAGGGCGCTGTGCTCAAGAATATGCGTTACGCCTGTGTGATTCTCTGGCGTGGTGGAAAAGCCAAGACTGAACATGTTCTCCGCATCGTCGTTCTCAAGAGATATCACCTGCATGCCACAATCATGCTGGAATATGCGGACGTTGGTTCTGTAATGCTCAAGATAACGGTGTTCTGTTTCCTTAAATGACATGCTTGTTTTCCTTTGTTTTATGTATGTGTGATGTGGCGCCGAAGCTGCGCCCATTCAGGTTGCCTTGGCGTGAATCCGCGCCTTGCGTTATGCGGGCTTGTGTGGGCGATGAAGATGCGGCGCCCATTCAGATCGCCTTGGCGTGAATCCGCGCCTTGCGTTATGCGGGCTTGTGTGGGCAGACAACATAAAAAAAGAGGCGGCGGAAAAACTCCGCCGCCTCGGTGTGTGGGATTTGCTATGAATTAGGCTTCTGTTTTAGGAGCCTCTTCAGCCTTTGGTGCTTCTTCGGCCTTTGGTGCCTCTGCTGCGCGGGCCGCCACGATTTCGTCTGATTCAACGAACTCTAGGATTGCCATTTCTGCTGCATCGCCCCTGCGGGGACCCAGCTTCATGATGCGGGTGTAGCCACCAGCGCGGTTCTTGAACTGCGGCGCCACTTCGTCAAACAACTTCTTCACCTTGTCTTTCTGGTGCAGTTTTGCAACTGCCAGACGACGTGTGTGGAGAGTGCCTTCCTTGCCGAACGTGACCATCTTGTCTGCCAGGCGGCGGATTTCCTTAGCCTTAACCAAGGTGGTGGTAATGCGGCCGTGCTCGATAAGGCTGCATACTGCATTTGCCAGCATTGCATTGCGGTGTGCAGTAGTGCGACCGACCTTAAATGTGTGCTTGCGATGTCTCATCTCTTATCTTATTCCTCTGTTTTCTGGGATTGCTGCTTCTCTTCAAGGCGGCGGTTCAGCTCGTCCTTCACGCTGTCAGGCAGGTTCATCTCCAAGGAGAGCCCCATGTCATTCAGCTTCTGCTTGATCTCAAGCAGGGACTTGCGCCCGAAGTTGCGGTACTTCAGCATCTGATGCTCTGACTTCTCCACCAGTTCACCCAGGTACTGGATGTTGGCGGAATTAAGGCAATTGACTGCACGGACTGACAGTTCCAGCTCTGAAACGTCTGTCACCAGCCTGTCAACCAGTGCCTTTTCGTCATCGTTCAAGCCAGCTGAAGGCGGAAGCATCTCGTTCTTGCTGCGGGAGTTCTCATCAATCACAAACTCTGCAAACAAGTCGCGGAGAATGGCGGCTGACTTGGTCAGGGCCTCCAATGGGAGAATCCTGCAGTCAGTCTTGATTTCCATTTCCAGCTTGTCATAGTCGGTGTGCTGGCCGACACGTGCGGGCTGCACGTAGTAGCGCACCGATTCCACAGGGCTGAAAAGACTGTCCACTGGAATTGTTCCAAGTGGCTGGTCTTCCTTCTTGTTGTCCTCGGACTTGCGGAAGCCGCGTCCCCTGTCGATGTTCATCTCGATGCGGAACGGCCTGTCTATGTCCAAAGTGCAGATGAGCTGGTCCTTGTTGAGGACTTCCACCACGGGGTCCTCCACGATGCATGCTGCCGTGACTGGGCCCTTCCTGTCTGCCTTCAGTTCAATTGTGCGGGGGAGCTGTCCCACGCAGTTGAACTTGAGTTTCTTGATGTTGAGCACAATGTCCATCACGTCTTCCACCACGCCCTTGATGCTGGTGAATTCGTGTTGTACATCGTCTATTTTGATACTAGTTACGGCGACGCCTTCCATTGAAGAGAGGAGAACGCGGCGCAGTGCGTTGCCGATTGTGTGCCCGTAGCCGTTTTCCCAGGGCCCTGCCACCAATCGAACGTAGCTGTCGGTCTGAGTCTGTGCATCTGCCTTGATTTCCACGGGACTTTCAACCCCTTCTTTGCCTATCATTTATTACCTCCTGGAATGCTTTGAAGTCTTTTTTGCAAAAATGTATTTTAATTGCATTTGCAACGGTGCCACCAAGTGACATCGCTTAATTAGACTCTACGGCGCTTGGGGGGACGGCAACCATTGTGGGGCAGTGGTGTCACGTCTTTGAGCAGTGTGATTTCAAGGCCTGCGGCGGCAATGCCGCGGACTGCGCTTTCGCGTCCGGCGCCAGGCCCCTTGATGCGGACTTCGACTTCGCGGAGGCCGTAGGTGGCCATTGCCTTCTTGGCTGCGTCGGTCGCTATGAGCTGTGCAACGTATGCGGTGCTTTTACGTGAGCCTTTGTAGCCCAGCTTGCCGCCTGTTGACCAGCTGAGGATGTTGCCATTCTGATCAGAGATGGCTACGCGTGTGTTGTTGAATGTGGAGTCCACGTGAACGATGCCGGAGAGGACCTGGCGGCCTCCCTTGCCCTTGCGCTTCGTCACCTCAACGGCCGGGGTTTCTGCCTCGGTGTTCTTGATATCGGTTGCTTCTTCTGCCATTTTTACTCCAAATCTCCCTTTTGTGGGTGGTGTGATGTTTTTGTTTGAACTAATCTGCTGGCTTGATGTGGGTTACTTGCCCGCGTTTGCCTGCTTACGTTCGGACCTGTCGCGGATTGCGCCGACTGTCTTCTTGGAGCCCTTGCGGGTACGTGCATTTGTCTTTGTACGCTGTCCATGGCAGGGCAGGTTGCGCTTGTGGCGGACTCCCCTGTAGCAAGAGATGGCAGTGAGGCGACGAATGTTCTGTGCGACTTGTCTTCTCAAGTCACCTTCCACCAGGAAGTGGTCTTGAAGGATCTGGAGAATGGCGGTGATGTTGGCGTCAGTAAGGTTACCTGCTGGCGTCATTGGGTCGATCTTTGCCATTTCGCAGATTTTGTCGGCAGTGGACGGGCCAATGCCGTAGAGATACGTTAACGAAATGTTGGTGTGCTTGTTGTTTGGAATGTCAATACCGAGAATCTTTGGCATTTTATTGGTTCCTGACTTTGGATTGCGGCCTAGGCCGCGCTCTTTGTTTTTTCCGTTGAATTTGCCCTAAATCCAGAATGTTTGCAATCTTCAGCCCTGGCGCTGCTTGTGGCGCTTGTTCTTGCAGATTACACGGAGAACACCTGCGCGCTTGACAATGCGGCAGTTGTTGCACATTCTTTTCACTGATGCCCTGACTTTCATGTTTTCCTTCCCATTTTGAATTGGATAAGAGACACGTTTTACCTAGCTTCCATGGTGGAAGCCTGGTTTCGACCTTTCCTTGGGCTGCCATGTTCGGTTATGATGGCGATGCCCTTGTCCAGGGTATCAAAATACAGGTTTCAAGGTGGTGGCGCACCAGTGGGGCATTGCCAGGACAGCCGCATTCCGAATTGCTTCGGAAACGCCTCTTTCACGGCAGATGACCTTGATTGAAACAAGTAAAATGAGCTGATAATTTAACAGGCTTGTTTGTTTTTGCAATGCCGAAGCCTGCAAATTGGCATTGTCCAGTGCAAAAAAACTAGCGCTGGCGGTAGTTTATGCGCCCTCTGGTGAGGTCGTATGCGGATATTTCCACGGATACCTTGTCCCCAGGAAGGACACGGATATTGTGTGTGCGCATCTTTCCGCAGATGTATGCGCGAATGATGTGGCCGTTTTCGAGTTCCACATTGAACTCGGTGCCTGGCAGCAGTTCCTTGACTACGCCTTGAAGGGTTATTGTGTCTTTTGATTGTTTAGGCACGTAAGTACCTCCGCTTGGTTTTTGGTTATGAGTATCTGGTTTTCGAAATGAGCCGATAATGAGCCGTCGGCTGTACGCACTGTCCAGCCGTCTTTCTTGTCAAAGGTGATTTTCCAGGTGCCTGCATTGATCATTGGTTCAATGCAGATTACCATTCCAGCCACCAGCTTTGGGGATTTGCCGTGGATGTAGTAGTTTGGCACTTCGGGGGCCTCGTGCATGTTGCGCCCGCAACCGTGCCCCACCATGTCCCGTACAACGCCGAA
>JAFSTJ010000386.1 GCA_017450525.1 Victivallales bacterium
CAAGGGGGAAAACAAAGATGTATTCATTACTACACATTTTAGCGAATTCACTAAAATTTACTAAAAAGTCATGGTTCTTATAGGAAAGGCAGAACATTTTTAATGTGCCTGCATATCATTGTCTGAGGCATTATAAAAGGGGTGATTGACAGCCAATAATGCACTTGATTTTCTGTTGCAAACCGCATCCATGTAATTATACTATTGCTGTTGTTTGTATGGTTGCCCAAAACAGAGAGCATTGTCATTCTTGCCTATGAGAATTGAAGTTGGAACATCCTATTATCCCGAAAACTGGGACAGGGAACGAATCATCCGTGACGCAAACTTGATGAAAGCTGCAGGGCTTCGCTACGTCAGGATGGGGGAGTTCGCCTGGTCCCACCTGGAGCCCACGGAGGGCAAATATCAGATGGAATGGCTGGACGAGGCAGTCCAGATCTTTGGGGAACGCGGCATACTTTCAGTGCTCTGCACTCCATCAGCCGCTGCTCCAGCATGGCTATGCAAAAAACACCCCTCCATCCTCAGAATGAACCGCAATGGGGAAAAGGCATATTTTGGCGTCAGGCACCACACCTGCTACACTTCAAAAATCTACCGCGACTATGTCAAAAAGATAACGACGGTGATTGCAGACCATTTCAAGGACAATCCATACGTTGTAGCGTGGCAGATTGAAAATGAGCCAGGCGCAAGCCGTTTCTGGGACTGCTTCTGCCCAGAGTGCCAAGATGCATTCCGCCAGTATCTTCAGAGCAAATATGGCAGCATTGAGGCATTGAACAGGGCATGGCGCGCACAGTTCTGGAGCGGAGAATATTCCGACTGGGACGAAATCGAGTTGAGCGGCCTGCTGGATAGCACCCAATCCTGCAAAACGCTGGAGACAAGACGCTTCCGCAGCAAAGTCCAGGCAGACTTTGTCCTGTCACAGGCGGCCATCATCAGGGAAAGGATGCCCAATAATACGCCCATCGGCACCAACAACTACACCAATTCGGACCGCTATGAGGTCTTTTCAGGTCTGGACTTTGCGGGAAATGACCTGTATCCGAACTATCGCCCCGCTGAGACCATGATGAACCCATTCCGCCACAAGATGGACTGTGCCTTGTATTCGGGCCTGAAACCAGGAGTTTCTCCATGGATAATGGAGACTGCGCCTAATCCAGGCTGGCCAATGAAGGATCTGATGAAATTTTTCTTCTGGTTCTATGCGGGATATGGCTATGACAAAATCTTCTATTTCCCATGG
Source organism: Victivallales bacterium (assembly GCA_017450525.1). Lineage (GTDB taxonomy): Bacteria > Verrucomicrobiota > Lentisphaeria > Oligosphaerales > Oligosphaeraceae > RGIG3456. Next base: position 1,259 of record JAFSTJ010000386.1, read on the forward strand.
GGAAATGCCATGACCAGCGACGAGAAGATTCATATCTCCATAGTTGACGCCTTCAGCAAGACTGGCCCTCAATACGAATCCCTGAAATCTATGGTGGCCGAGGCAAATGAGGTGCTGAAACCATATCCAAAATTGCCCCTGCCACACAGCCAATGCGCCATTGTGCGGGACCACGATGCGGAATGGATGTTCGGCGGAAGCATCGTCAACCTGATGAAGCTATTTTATGGCGGCTTTGTGTGCTCTTACGCCTCCCTGTGCAGAACTGCGGATTTCGCAGAAATAATTTCAAGGGATGCCGACTGGTCTGCCTATAAGTTGATCGTCCTCCCAGTGCAGAATAACATCAGTGAAAATCTTTCCCTGAAGATGAGACATTTTGTCGAGGCAGGCGGCGTACTTGTTATGAATGGCTCGTCTGGCTGCTTTGATCAATATGGAAATCAACAGGAGGGTGTCATACCACAATATGTGCATGACCTCTTTGGCCTTGAGATAGGCGAAAACATGCCCTGCAAGGCAGTTGAGCCAGCATTTGAAGACACACCTGATTTTTACAAGAGAAAACCTGTCGTCAAGGGAATGCTGGATGGAAATGAGGTCAAGGGAACTTTATCCGTGTGGACATGCTATCTCCACCTCACCACAGCAGAGTCTCTGCTCACGTTTGAAAATTCACAATTGCGCGGACTGCCATTCTGCACAATTAATCAGTACGGAAAAGGATATGCAATCTATTATGGGGCTGACCGAATTGACCAGAAGCTCAGCGACCAAATCATAAAATTCGCCGCAAAGAAGGCAGGCTTGACGCCTGTGCCCTATTCCGAGAATGTTTCCATGGTGAGGCGCGGCAAGCTGGCTTTCTTGTTCAATTTCGGCGAGGAGCAGGAGACTTTTGCCACCGCTATCCAAGGAAAAAACCTTATAGGCAATGCCTTGGAGAACGGGACTATTACCCTTGCCCCACAGGACATGGCTCTTATTGAGTTGGATCTTGCTGGCGAATAGACTGCATGGATTTTCCTATTTTTCATTTCCTAATCTGCATTGCAGAATAGGGGACTTTTTTTGCCATGATGTAAATGCAGGCACAATAAATTTGTTTAAACTAATTTTTTGCATAAAAGCGATTTGCGCAAAAAAAGAACATCGGTATATTAAGCGCAAAACGAAAGGAGAGCCATCACTCCTTTCAATCTACCTGCGCAACCTGAAACTCTGCATCATTTCAGGTAAATAACAGGGTGTATCTACACGTCTAGTCCCCGTGTGCGACCCTTTGCGCAGGTGGTTTTTTTTGTTCAAAATTAAATTAGATAAGACAAATTTATCAAAAGGAGAAACAGGCAATGTTACCATTGTCAATGGTGGATGTGGGCGAAAAGGCCGTCATTCGCAAGATCACAGGCAATGAGAAAATACGCCAGCGCCTTGCGGAACTGGGCTTTGTGGTTGACGAGGAAGTAACTATCCTGAGCGGAAGTTATGGAAACCTGATTGTGAAGGTCAAAGAAGCACGAATA
>JAFSTJ010000387.1 GCA_017450525.1 Victivallales bacterium
AGCATAAGGTGAATGTTCTGGCAGCATTTTGTAGCATAACAGAATACGGCTATCAGCTAGTCATGCGCTTTATAATTTCCATTACTAAAATAATCTTCGCACATCTGAGCCTCTGCGTCAAGCCTCAACGCCGCTGCGTTGAAAATACCAACGTGGCGCGATTGCGCCTGGGAGACTGGCTTTTGTAGTGCGTTTGACAACCTTGAGGCGGCCTGCCTTGACTTCTTCATGCACGTATTGGAAAGTCAACATTGCGGCCTCTTGGATGCTGCCTTCTGGCCAGAGCGACTCGATATCCATGTACATGTCGCCAATATGATGCTCCTTGCCGTCGGACATAATCTCGTCAAGATGACGTATCGCCTTGGCCCAGGGCATTGCCACGCACATACGCGCCAATTTTCCCCCTATTGGCTTATATGCAATCTCTCCTCTGCGCATACTTACGGTACTGACTGAAGGCACGGCACTGACATTGTCCAAATCCTCGTCTTCCATTGCGAGGGCAGTTGTCGCCAGGTAGCAGGCGTTACCTTTGCGTCCCCACATAAGCGGCATATTTATGCGGCAGGCCGCCACGGCGTCAGGCTCCTTGAGCGATATGCTCAGGCCCACCACCTCTGACGGCGCCTCAAGATATGCCGCCCCCATCGCGCTAGACAAATCCATCCCTTTGCGCAGATGGTTCTCCGCAATCATGCCGCATAGCAAGTCGCTTGTATGCAAAGCGCGTCCATCTGGTATGCGTGGATACGCTTTGTCCACACTGGGATCATCCGTCAATGTGCGGAAACGGTCTCCTGCAGCAGCCAAACGCTTGTACACCTCCGTAAAATCACGGCTTCCAGCAAACATGCCTGCCGCACCATTGGCAATATATGCCACACTTTCATCGGTGGAAATGAATGGATGCGCCCACTCGTCAGAAGGAATACCAGGCGTGCGGCTGTGAGCAATGCCGATAGTACCAGGCAGCGACAATGCATCCGTGCGCTTCAGCAACTCAGCCAAATCGCCGCAGACCTTTGCATAATACAACTTGCCTTCGTGTATTGTGGCAAGTCCAGTGTACTGTCCTCCAGCGTAACCCTCTTCATTGCCAATCATCCTAAGCAGAATCGGTGCTGCCTGCTCATCGCCTATGTATGCTGCTACTGTGCACATCTTTCACTCCAAATTTATGCTAGCCTAGAATCCTAGAACTCCAACGAGGGCAAGAACCATACATCGGCAGGTTGAGCGGTAAAGCCAGTGAATGCCTGCTTGGTGTAGATACGGGTGCGCCCGCCTGATGCCGACACCTTGAGTATGGGGTATGCCCTCTGTATTTTGTCCTCGCCTGTCACTATAAGAGCCTGTCCCTGCCACTTGCATTTGGAAACATCGCCGTCCACCTCAAACCAGGAGGCTTCCATGCCATCATTTCCAATTGCAAGTATCTTGCCAGAGAAGGCCGGCTTCTCACATTGCAGCGCCTTGCCACCAGCCTGCAACTTTGTGCCCTGGAGCATGAATGATGTGCCATCACACAACACAGCCGCCACAGTCGCATCAGTAGAAATGCCAGCAAAGGTGGCATTTGCTCCTTCTGCAAATATCACAAAGTCCGTTCCCAATGTGGTATCAATCTGCACTGCTGTGGCTCCGTCTGGCAGTTTCTGCATTTGTATGCCCTTTACCAATTGCCGCCCTTCCTTGTAGCCGCAGAAGACACTGGCAAAAGTATCCAGTTGCTGGCCTTTGCGCCGGCGCCTAATGTACGGCAAGGTGGCACCCCTGTCCTTGTTTTGGCTGTCCCTCTGGCCCCAGTCCTGGCTTATGCTTGCAGCCTCGCCCTTTGCGCCTGGAGAGAATGCAGTGAACCTATAGTTGTCTGCCAGTTTCCAGGTGATTGCCCATGGCTTTGCTCCATCAGGCGCATTGTTCTGCATTGGCGGCGTAACCTCAAAGTCATTGTTTGGTCCATGGAAAATGTATTCTCGACGTTTGCCGCCCTGCGCCTTGAACAAATCCAGCAGATAATCGCCATGCTCGCCATGGGAAATCTGCAATATGGTGCGCTGGTATGTGCTTGCCTTCTGGTAAGCCTGAGAACTGGCTCGCATTGCCTTGATACGCGGCGTGGTAGCATAGAAATGAAAACTGCCCTTGCGCTCTGATGTATTGCTCTGGTCCTTACCGTCAATCATCACAAGATTGTGGGCAAGTGTGCGGACAGTCATCTTCTTGTCAGGATGGTCCCATAGATATCCCAGGTCACCAAGCAGTTCATGCCCGTCCTTCCAATAATAGAGGTTCAGGCTGTCCTTATGGTGGTGGTTACCCCAATTGGACGCATCCAGAACTGTCATACCCTGCCGCCCGTTTTCTCCCAGCCTGAAGATGCCCTGCGCAAGATATGGAAATACCTTGTCAGGCAAGGCAAAAGTGGCACCCTTGTCAGATTGCTGCCCGCCGTAGAAAACCGACACATTCGTTGATTTTTTCAATGAATCAAAAATCTCGTCCCGCAAAGCGGAATATTCGGGCCTCGGGAATGTAAGTGCAATAAGTTCAGCATAAGAGGGCAGCATTCTAGTCGTCAAATACGAATCTGCTATTGGCGGATACAACAAGTCACCCTGCAATGTCCACACCATCGCCTGCCAGCATTCGCCAAAACGTGTTTCCTGACAGACATTGAAATGGGATAGTCTCCGGGCATTGGCAGGCGGCGTGTATCCCTCAGGTTCGCTGTAATCCCGCAAGATATAAGCAAATGGAACCAGGCCAGCCATGGTCATATTCGCGTATGCAGCGGATTCTGAAGTGCCTCCATCCTTTAGGAACCACTCGTCCACAGTCTGTGCAAATCCATTGAGAGCGAAGCGCAGCATGTCTGGTATGCCCAGAACAACGCCGATTACCGCCGCACCAGCCAGATTGGAGACGGACTTGTTGTTGATACTCTTGTCCGCGCAGAGCAGATATGCCAATTCCAGGAGCAAATCCTCCTCAATGTGCCTGCGTTGCTGCTCCGAATAGATGTCTGCACCGTCCTTGTCCTTCGCATTGTATGAAATGTCATACGCCTCGGCGCAGATTTGCGCTGGTCGGCCATCCATTCCAGCAGTTGTTGTCCTTGACGCGGACCAATATCCAGTATGCAACCTGCGGTCAGGCTTGTTTGGTTTGGTTACAATCTCATCGCAGGGCAGTTCGAACAGGTTTTTCGCTGCCTCGCGTGGCGAGCAATCCGCATATTCGTTGTAGGTGTAACCTGCCCTAATCAAGTATTTTGGCACCCTGTCCGCCAATTTAAGCAGAACAAGTCTGATGGTCTCCGCGTATTCTGGTTTTGGATTCAATGCGTAGGCCGTGGTTAGTGTATTCAGGCCAGCCAGCACATGGCTCAACTTGTTCTTGCGAATGACACCAGACGGGCTGGACAGCGATTTGTACCTGAAGCACTCGAATGGCTCGGTATCTATGAAAGTGAAGACTTGCTCTGGGTCCCACTTGCTCTGTATGCGGATTGTCTCAGGATATTTTTCGTTGGGAAATATGGTTTTGCAGTGCGGGCATAGCACCTCGTCAGGCTTCTGGTAGTTCCATTTCCAGTCATTGTTTGGAAGCCAGCGGAGCCCCTTGTCTCTGCATGCAGGGCATGGCGTTTGGCCACCAGGCGTGGTACGCGGAATTGTCATATCCAGATATTCTGGGGTAAATTCGCGGACTATCCTGTCCCCTGCCCTGCCAGCAGTTCCAGCGAATTTTCTTGCCCACTGGAATTTTGCCATATTGTTTCTGGCATTCTGAAGGTCCTGGGCTTTCAAGACAGAGGCGGGATGCACCACATCCCTGCTAAATCGCTGCCACTGGCTGATATCCTCGCACTCCTTGTATGGGTAATGCAGTTCCGCCCCAATGGCAAAAGCCATCGCAAAGACACAAAGATAAATCAACGCAAAGGCGCAGAGACGCAGAGGCGCAGAGAAATGTAAACGCAGAGGCGCAGAGGCACAGAGATGCTTTTTAATTATGTCTTTTATCATTTTCACAACTGCTTTGCTTTTTTATGAGAACAGTAAAAAAACTCTCTGCGCCTCTGCGCCTCTGCGCCTCTGCGTTGATATCTCTGCGCCTCTGCGTTGATATCTCTGCGCCTTACTGTACCAATTCGGCGGCCATCACGGCGATTTCCGCCTTGTTTACGTTGTTCATGGCGGACTTGATGGTAACATTGTGGTCAGCGAACTTGATGTCCTTGCAGTTTTCCAGCAGACCGCGCATGACCTTCATTGCCATTGGCGACCAACTTCCATTCTCGATGAAGGCGACTGTGCGCTTCTGGAAGCCCCTGTCGGTCAGATGCAGGATGAAGTCCCTCATGTACGGGAAGATGCCTGCATTATATGTGGTGGTGGCAAGCACCAGTTTGCCATAGCGGAACGCATTTTCCACGGCTTCTGCCATATCGTCCCTGGCAAGGTCCATGACTTCCACCTTCGGGCATCCATTTTCCTTCAGTTTCTCCTCCAGCAATTTAACTGCCTCGCGTGTATGGCCATAGACGCTGGTATATGCGATGGCGACGCCCTCTGTCTCAACGGCATAAGTTGACCACTTCTGATAGAGATCCAGATAATAGCCCAGGTTCTCCTTCAGGACAGGGCCGTGGGTGGGGCAGATTATGCTGATGTCAAGCCCAGCCGCCTTCTTCAACAGAGCCTGCACCTGCGGGCCGTATTTGCCCACGATGCCGAAGTAATACCGTCTTGCCTCGCAGGCCCAATCCTCATCCACATCCAACGCGCCGAATTTGCCGAAGCCATCCGCGCTGAACAGAACCTTGTCCGTTGAATCGTATGTTACGATGACTTCTGGCCAGTGCACCATAGGCGCAGTAACGAAGGTGAGATTATGCTTGCCCAGGGAGAGCGTGCTAAGTTCGCCCACCACCATCTGCCTGTCATTCCAGTCGTTGCCGAAGAAGTTCTTCATCATAGCAAAGGCTTTTGCGGAGGACACGATGCATGTATCGGTGTATTTCTCCATGAAGGCGGCGATGCTGCCCGCATGGTCAGGCTCCATGTGCTGGATTATGAGGTAGTCTGCCTTGCGGCCAGCAAGTGCCTTCTCCACATTGCCAAGCCACTTCTGCGTGAAATGCACATCCGCAGTATCGAATATGGCTGTCTTTTCATCCAGAATGGCGTATGAGTTGTAGGCCATGCCATTCTCGACTATGTACTGTCCTTCAAACAAATCCACATCGTGGTCATTAACACCAACGTAAACAATGTCTTTTGTAATTTCCATCTTCTTCTCCTTATCGATGTACATACCGAGCGGCATGCACTCAGGTTGATTAGGTTGTTTTATTTTTTTGCCAATTCTTTTATTATTCGATGCGCTATGCTGCCTGGTGCGGGTATTCTGGGAAGTTTGTCAAGGGGGAACCACTGTATGTCGGTAAGTTCTCCGTCATTTGGGACTGGCTCTCCGCTGTCATACTCCGCTGTAAGGCCCAGCATAAGGCTGTTGGGGAATGGCCATGGCTGGCTGTACAAGTAGCGCAGGTTCTTCACGCGCAGGCTCGTCTCTTCAAAGATTTCCCTGTGGACGGCATCCTCCACGGATTCGCCCGCTTCCACAAAGCCCGCAATCAGGCTGTACACCCTGTCGGTAAAGCGCCTGTTGTTTGCCAACAGCAGTTCATTGCCGCGCAGGATTGCGACTATAACTGCTGGCGCTATCTGGGGATAGTAAAGTGCGTTGCACTTGTCGCATTTTGCGGCAAGATCACTGCTGGAAAAGTCCAGCCTGCTGCCGCAACACCCGCAAAAGCGGTGACGTGAGCGCCATTCAGCCAATTCGCGGCAGCGACTCACTGCGCTGGCAAAGCCAGCCTCTTGCGTTACAAATACGCTCCTGCACTCCACGGCAAGCAGACCAGGCGGCACGGCTGCCACCTGCATCCCCCAGCAGTCATGCCTATTCAAATTGCCGCCTAATACAAGCAGTTCTTCCTCGCCAATAGAGGTGCGCAATTCCGCTGCTCTTGGCAGACGCGCGCCTCCATCACACATAAAGACGCATTTTCTGTCAAACAGAACAATTATGTCATCATCGGGAAGGGATGCAAGATGCTCCTCCCTGTTTGTCTGGTTGACAGTGAACATCTTAGTTTGCGGGCTTGAAGTACTCCTTGCCTTGGCCGCAGATCGGGCACACCCAGTCCTCTGGCAACTGGTCAAATGGAGTGCCTGCTGGAATGCCATGCTCGGGATCGCCCTTGGCGGGATCGTATTCTGCCTTGCAGATATCGCAGACGTACTTCTGGGTTGGAGAACCCGATGTGGCAGGTGCGGCAGGTGCGGCAGATGGCTCCAGTTTGACAAAGTCCGATGCTGGATGCTTGCACAGCGGGCAGATGAAGTCCGCAGGCAGTTCGTCGCCTTCGTACACATAGCCGCATATCGTGCAGACATAGCCCTTCTTCGCGCTGGTATTCTGGGCGCCTGGTTTCGGCTTCACATTGGCGTGGTAGTAGGAATACGTCATGGATGCGCCTGTTCCCAGTTCCATTGCCTCGGTAACATGGCAAATGAACATGCCGTGGCTCTCCATGTCGATATAGTCCTCGGCCTGCAATGAGATAAAGGCGTTGCAATATCTGGTGAGGACTGGCAGTCCATTGGCTGAACGGAGGAAATTGGTGTCCGCCAGCTTGTCCGTATCTCTGCCACTACGGAAACCAAAGTCCTGGAACAGGGAGAACGGTGCATCCTCTGACAGGACGTTGATGTTCATCTTGCCTGTCTTGCGGATGAAGTCATGGGAGAAGTTTGCCTTGTTGATGGACACGGCATACAGATTGTTGGAGACCTGCATTACCGTGTTGCAAATCATGGCATTGTCTTTCTCGCCGTCCGACATCGTTATGACGTACAGGCCATAGCTAATCTTTGTAAGTGCAATCTTGTCTATTTTTTCCATGTTGTTTTGCTCCTTGTTTTATATGTGGACTGTGGACTGTGGACTGTCCACTGTTCACTGTCCACTAAAATCTTACTCCAGAATCATTGACTGGAAGCGGTCTGGCTGGTGGTAGTTGAGGATGGTGAGGGGTGCCCAGGTGATCCAGTGTGGGTGGCTGGTCTTGTCCGCACACTTGTAGAAGTTGGCGGTCCACTCCTGGCCATTGAGTGTGTCGATTTTGCCGCAGTATGGCTCAATTGCATCGACTGGAATGGTGAACATGACCTGCCAATTGACTGGCTCGGTGATTTCTGGGTCGATAACATGGGGCAGAGTTGTCTTGACTGTAATCAGGTTGCCGTATTCAGGCGAGACCTTGTAGTATTCCTTGAAGCCGTGCTCAGTGCGTGTGCAGTCCGCCACATAGTAGAATAGATATGTGCCGCCTGCGCTCATTTCCAGATTGAAGTAGCCTGGGCCCACATTGGGCTTGAAGAAGAATTCCACACAGGAATCCTGGCAAACGCTATCTTGGTATCTGGTTGCGACAGCGCGGACATAGCGGTCCTCAACAGAGTACAGACCATAGATGTTCCTGTCGTCATGCAGGAGCCTCAATGTGATTTTGGGATGGTGCTCACTGCTTTTCGGAGCCACGAATGTCAGCTCAGCCACGTCTGCGGCGGCAAAGTCACTTTCCCTAAAAAGCGGAACCTTCGTTGTCTTGCGAACGATGTATTGCATTCTTTCTTCCTTTGTTGATTGTTGTTGCCTAAAAACATAACGATTGCAGGGAATTTAACTCCACTGGCACAATAAACCAACCCTTTGCCCAAAAATAAATGAGTTGATATGTTTATTTTCCTCATTTAAGGTACATATTACAACTCATTTAACCCCAGGTATAGAACATATTATGGCATTCAGCATTTTTCATCATAAGTTGGAGGGGCAGAAACACCAGAGCAATGTCCCCAAAAGGCATGGCATGGACATGTGCAATGGCCCCCTGGGCGTGCAGATAATCCTGTATGTCATACCACTCATACTCACCTGCCTCCTGCAATTCACATTCCACGCGGCGGACATCATCGTGGTGGGACGATATGCCTCCCACCGCGCCATGGCCGCCGTGGGTTCCTGCGGCGCGTTCTCACACATCATGATCACATTCTACCTGGGGCTATCCACAGGCATCAATGTAATCGTGGCCAGGGCATACGGCGCCAAGGACAATACAACCCTGGCCAACGCAACACATACCGCAATACTGACGGGCTTCCTGTGCGGGCTGCTGGGCACTGTGATAACATTCATTATCGCCAGACCCGTGCTGAAACTGATGCAGACACCTGACGACGTGATCAACCTGGCTGCCAGGTACATGCACCTGTATGGCCTTGGCCTGCCATTCATGATGGTGAACACTTTCGGCAGTTCGGTGCTGCGGGCAGCAGGCGACACAAAGCGCCCCATGTACTTCCTTATGATGGGCGGCATTGTCAATGTGCTATTGAACATGCTGCTGGTCATTGTGTTCCACTGGGATGTGGAAGGCGTTGCAGTTGCGACTGCGGTGTCACAGGTAATATGCGCCTCGCTGACCGTGCTGGCGCTAAAGAACGCAAATGATGCCTCTCGCCTCCACCTGAAGAAACTGCGCATACACAAAAACATATTCCTGGAAATGCTGCGCATCGGCATCCCCTCTGGTTTCCAGAGCAGTTTCTTCTCGCTGTCCAACATGGTGATACAGTCGTCTGTAAACAGTTTTGGCTCGCTGTGCATGGCTGGCTGCGCGGCGGCTTCCAATGTGGAAGGCATTGCCTACTCTGTTTCAGCCAGTTACTACCACACATCCCAGGCATTCGTAGGACAGAACTATGGCGGGCGCAACATAAAGCGCATCAAGCGCAGCATATTCCTGTGCGGCGGTGGCGCACTGCTGCTAGGAACCACCCTGGGCCTGATAATGATATGCTTCGGCAGGCCCATCCTGGGCTTCTACAACTCGAATCCAGAGGTCATCGAATGGGGCATGAAGCGCCTGTACATGATACTGTGCTACTATGGTATCTGCGCTGTAATGGACGTGGAGAGCGGCTCCCTGCGAGCGCTAGGCTACTCAACCATTGCCATGGTATCAACCCTGATGGGTTCCTGCGTACTGCGCGTCATCTGGGTGATGACCGTGTTCCATTGGAAGACTTCCCTTAGTTGGCTCATAGCCTGCTACCCTGTGTCCTGGCTTTTTACTTCATTCCTCAGCGGCTTCATCCTGTACCACGCATATAAAAAGACCAAGAGGCTTTTTCTAGCAAAATAAGGAGACATTGCTTATGGCACCAACGCCCCTTTTCAACTACAATCCCAACAGGCTTCCCAACACAGCGATTTTCCTCAGCGGCAGCGGAAGCAATGCGGAAAAACTGCTGCAAACTCTGCAAAAACTGGACAAGCCTGTGCTTAATGTGGCGGCTCTGGTGACCGATGCGCCTGAAACCAGCCGTGCACGTGAACTGGGCAAGATGTTCTCAATCCCAGTCATCGAGCATGACATCAGGGAATACTACTTCAGCAGAGGTGAAACACGGGTGTCCATTGCAACGCCCAGAGGACAGGAACTGCGGGAAATGTGGACAACCGAGCTCAAGGAAAAACTGGCACCGCTGAACCTGGACTTCGGTGTGTTCGCTGGCTTCGTGCCTTTAACAAACCTGACGCAGGAACTGCCATGCCTCAACGTACATCCTGGCGACCTGACATACCTGAAGAACGGCCAGCGACTGCTGGTGGGACTTCACACCATCCCAGTGGAAAGGGCCATAGTCGAGGGGCTTGACTATATGCGCAGCAGCGTCATCCTGGTGGAGCCTTACTCTGGCAGCGGCGGTGAAATGGATTCAGGCCACATCCTGGGCCTCTCTCCAAAGGTACCCATCGACTTCATGGGAAAGGACAGGCAGGCTCTCATCGACTGCCTGGCAACACGCCCCGCAAAACGCCCCAAGGCTGGCTACGGCGATGAAATGGAGCAGGTCTCCACATTCAACCAGAACCGCCTTAAGGAAGGCGGCGACTGGATTGTCCTGCCACAAACCGTCATCGCATTCGCCCAGAACCGCTTCTCCGCCGAAGGCAGGCAACTGTACCTGGACGGCAAGCCAGGCAGGCTCGTCCTCTAAAGTTCAAAGTGGACAGTGGACTGCGAAAGATGAATACTGACTTGCCCACTGCCCACTGCCCACTGTCCACTGTCCACTGTCCACTACAAACCAACACAGATTTTATGAAAATTAAAGAGTTCACTGATTACGCTGTTTATGCAGAAGGCAAGAAATACTATCTTTGGCCTGAAGGTAAGATGCCCGATGCGCAACCACAGCAGATAGCCGCAACCACAGAGGAAGCCGCGGCAGAAGGATTCAAGCCAGAGGAAAACAGAATACCACACATCCAGTGGTTCAAGGCACCTGATGAAAGTGTCAGGACTGACATCTGCATGATAATTATCTCAGGCGGTGGCTACAGCAATTGCTGTGACATGCCATCCTTCGCGCCGCTGGTGGGCAGACTACTGGCGGCTGGCATCAACTGCGTCAATTTCACATATAGGACCCCTCGTCCACAGGGCATTCCAATCTATCAGACTGCCTGGGAGGACGGGCAACGGGCAGTGCGCCTGGTACGTTCACAGGCTGCGGAACACGGCTTTTCGCCTGACAAAATCGGCGTTATTGGTTGCTCCGCTGGCTCTCATCTTTGCATGCTGCTGGCGCTGTCATCACAGACAGCCACATACAAGCCAATAGATAAACTGGATGAACTGCCCTGCAATGTGGCGTATGCCATTCCAATGTGCCCCGCATACGTGCTGACGGACGGATTGCTGGAGCCTAATACAAAACGTGGACATGGCGATGATGTGGTGCTGGACGATGTTTTCAAGTTTGACGCCAACACCTGCCCCTGCTGCTTCATGCACGGCGGCAATGACCCCTATTCTCCAATGGGCTCGGTGAAAGCATATCGCCGCCTGCGCCAGATGGGCATTCCAGCGGAACTGCATCTTGAGTCAATGGCACCTCACGGCTTTGCTTACTACGAGCGCCTGGACACGCCGCAAATCACCCTGGACTTCCTAAGGCATATCGGCATCCTGCCCCAGCACAACTCCCTTGAGGCAGACATGGCCGCCATAGCCAAATGGGAAAAAGACAGACTAGCAGGCTGCCAAGGCGAACTGGATTTGCTGTAGAAATTTACTTTGTCACCAAGCACTTGCAGAATATCTTCGCGGATGGCGAGCTGTCCGAAGAGCAACTTGTGCAAAATTTGCACAAGTTGCTCTTCGGACAGCCTGTTGTTCAAACTTATTAGGATAAGAACAAAGGTCTAGGAGGCATAAAAAACTATGGACGAGAAAAGACAGATATTGTTCATGCAGGTACGAATACTGAAGATGGCCTCGGAAAAATTAAAGTTATCCTTGGCCGATACGGCACGGCTTTTCAAGGAGTATGACGTACTTGGGTATATCAGAGGATATTACGGCATCTTCCATACGGAAGGAGATAGAGCCATTTTTGAAGATGTAAAAAAATATTTGAAAATAAGAGGTGCGAGGATATGAAGTTGCTCAAAGAAGGAATGCTTCTTTATCACGGAAGCTACATGGTTGTAGAAATGCCTGATTTAGACAGATGTGCTAGGTTCAAGGACTTCGGGCGGGGCTTTTATCTGACAACATCTCTAACGCAGGCAAGAAGATTTGCTAGATTGTCCCTAGGGAAAGCCAAAGATAGAAGACTGATACCCCAGACGGAAAATTCGGCATGGGTATCTGTTTTCCATGTTGGCGATATCACTGGTTTGAATACCTTTGTGTTTCAGACAGCCGACAAAGAATGGCTTCATTGTATCATCGCCCATCGGCGAGAGGCTTTTTTCAATGAGATACGGCAGAGGATGAAAGATTATGATGCCATTGGCGGAAAAGTCGCAAACGACGATACCAACGCCACGATAACTAACTATATCAATGGGGCATACGGGCCAATAGGAGACGAAAGGGCAGACAACTTCTGCATCGGTCTTTTGATTCCTGAACGGCTTAAAGACCAATTTTGTTTCAAAAGCCAAAGTGCCATTGAATGTTTGAAATACATCAAAAACGAAATTGTCGAGTGTGATGTGTGAGGTAGGGAGATGAATAAGGAGAAAAAAGTTTTTGCTATGAATATTGTGGCAATGATAGTCGCAGAAGATCTAGCAGAAGAATGGGGAAAACCCGCAGAGGAGATCCTGCTGGACTTCATGCAGTCGCGTACTGCGATTTCTCTTTATAATGATTCGCTAAAATTGTGGTGGGACGGGCCATCCGTCGTAAGGGAATGGTATAAAGAAGAACTTGCCTCAAAACATAACGAGGATGCCAAATAGGTATCAGCTATGTTCGTCAGATATTTGCTTATGGAAGCCGTATAGATACAAAAGATGTATCGTAATTATCCTATCGCATTTCCAACGATTTTTCAATTACGCATGAATACATTTGCATTTCTTGATGATTTCTGCCTTCAGCAGCGGCATCAGATGAAACGGCGCTTCTTCACGCCACACGTCATTGAGGGTTCTGGCTACAACGATTCCAGATTCAAACCTGGCTACTCCACAATCGCATACATTCCCGAACAGGATCGCTATTTGATGTGGAGCAATTTCAATACCGTATTCACTGTCATTGGCAAAACTTCCGAGCATTGTGTGCTGGCAATGGCGGAAAGCAAGGACGGCATCCATTTCACGCCTGTCACGGGCGGACTCAAGGGCTTCGGTGGCATCGACAATGTAGTCTATGCAGGGAAAGGCAACAGCATACATGGCGCGACTGTGCTCTATGACCAGCAGGAACAGAATCCTTCACGCCGCTTCAAGTGCGCCGCAGCCTTGGACGAACCAGACGAAATTATGGCATACGCGCCATGCACCATCGCCTTCAGCCCAGACGGGAAACATTGGTCACTGGGAGAAAACAAATGTGTATGGTCTCACTTCTGGAGCGATTCCTACAACTGCCTCATCTACAATCCCGTACTGCAATGCTATCAGGTGTTCTGCCGCGCAACTGGCACTGACCGCCGCATCTGCACCGTCACCAGCAAGGATTTGATTCACTGGTCAGAACCGCGCCTAATCCTCCATCCTGACACATTGGATGGCCCAGGCGTGGAATTCTATGCCATGCCAGTCTGCTATCACAATGGCATATTCTACGGCTATCTCTGGATATTCGACACCGATGACGAGGATCCAGTTGCATACAAGATGGCAGGCAGAATGCGTACCGAACTGGCATACAGTTATGACGGCCTTGCATGGAACCGCACTCACCAGCCAGCATTGGCGATGAAAGACTATGATTCGGACGGGTATGGCGTATTCCAAAGTGTTGCCTACAACATGATACTGAACAAGGAACAAGACCGCTGGCTCACCGTGCTTACGCAATATACAGGCGGACACGCATCAGGAATGTACAAAAACAAAGACGACAACCATTTGCCGCCAGCGTTCAAAGTGGGTGACGTGACATCCAGTGTGCAACGCATTGCAGAAATGAAGCCAGGCCGCTTCTGCGGTCTGGAGGCAATTGGCCTTTCAGCGCGGCTTCATACAAAAAACATGCTTATGAAAAGAGAAGGTGTGTTCCCCACCATCAATGTGGCATGTCCGTATGGCGAGATGCGAGTGCGTCTTCTCAATACACAGAACAAACCCATCGAGGGCTTTGATTTTGCGGACTGCATACCTTTCCGCGGAGACGAGATTGCATATAAGCCACTTTGGAAAAACCGCCGCATAGAGGAGACAGCAGGCAAATTCTTCAATATGGAAATTGAGTTGCAGGAAGGCTGCATTTTCGGCATTTCAGGAGACTTCATGCCCTTCCATTCTGCGCTCCCGCAGTACAGCTATGGCGATGTGCGTTCAGCAGCGCTGGATGTTTGGGGCACTATGGAAAAGGCCCCAGACTACAATGCACTAGAAATGCACTAAGCAACCGCGCAACAAGGGGCATTCATGTGAGCACAGCATCACATTACAGATATTGCTACTCTATATTTTTGAGTTTCGTCCCATAAAACCATTTCATCATGCTAATAAAAAAGGCGGACATTTTGAACGGTGATCCATCTACAAGTGGCCCGAGTTCGTCCGCCTCTGTACTTAACGTGGCGTAAAAAGCCCTTTTGTCAATTGGGTTTGATGTGAATGGTGACAACAATATTAGATTCAGCCAAACAGAAACATCAGGTAAATACTCCCGAGTCTGACCAAAAAGGCAACTTGAGTGCGCCCCGCTTTTCGGGGCGCACATTATAGTTTTTATTTGTCTATCTTGTTGCGCAGCCACTGTGCCAGTTCGGCGACTGTGACGCGCTCCTGCGTCATGGCATCGCGGTCGCGGACGGTGACGGCGTTGTCATTGAGTGAATCGAAGTCGAATGTCACGCAGAAAGGCGTGCCAATCTCGTCCTGGCGGCGATAGCGCTTGCCGATGCTGCCAGTAACGTCATACTGCGCACGGAAACTGCCGCGAATCTTGCGGAACAGGTCTGTCGCAGGCTCCTCAAGCTTCTTGCTGAGGGGCAGAACAGCCACCTGCACTGGAGCAATCCTAGGTGCAAAATGCAGCACCACGCGTGCATCCTCGTCCATGCCTTCCTTCTGTGTAGCAGCTGTATCCTCGTCGTACGCATTGCAGATGAGCAGCAGGCAGATACGGTCCAGACCGCAGGATGACTCCACCACGGTAGGATAATATGTGGCGTTGCGCTCCTGGTCGAAGTAACGGCAATCCTGCTCCTGCTTGGAGTATGCCGCATGCTGGGACATATCCCATGTGCCACGATGATGCACACCTTCCACCTCGTTCCAACCGAATGGATACAGGAACTCGATGTCCAGTGCCTTCTTGGCATAGTGGGCCAGTTTGTCGTGCCAGTGAATGCGCAACTTGTCTTCAGCAATGCCCAAAATCTTGGTGTAGAAGTTCCAGCGCTGCTCGTGCCAGTAGTCGAACCACTTCATTGATTCATCTTCGTGGCAGAAGAATTCCATTTCCATCTGGGTGAATTCCCTGGAGCGGAATGTGAAGTTGCGGGGATTGATTTCATTACGGAATGACTTGCCAGTCTGGGCAATGCCGAAGGGCAGCTTCTGCCTGGAGGCGATGCGGATCGTGTTGAAGTCCACGAATATGGGCTGGCATGTCTCCGCGCGGAGATATGCGGCGTGCTCCTCATCGAACACAGGACCAACAAAGGTCTTCATCATGAGGTTGAAGTTCCTGGGCGGTGTCATTGCCTTTGCGCCGCAGGCAGGGCATGTGGTGGGGTCATCCATCTGGTCCACGCGGAAGCGCTTCTTGCAGACCGTGCAGTCTGTCATTTCATCAGCGAAGTTGGCCAGGTGGCCTGATGCCTGCCACACCATTGGATGGCAGATGATGGTTGAATCCAAACCTTCCACATTGTCCCTGTCCTCCACCATGTATTTCCACCATGTCTGCTCGACGGCTCTCTTCAGCGCCACGCCTATCGGGCCGTAATCCCAAAAGCCATTGATGCCGCCATACATTTCGGAACTCTGGAAAATGAAGCCCCTGCGCTTGCAAAGAGCAACAATTTTCGCCATAAAGTCATCACTGTTTTCCATCTTTCTTTCCTCTTTGTTTTTCCTGTAGTTATGTGTAATCTTACTTAAGACCTAATACATCCTGCATATCGAAAAGCCCGCTCTTCTTGCCAGCTAGGAATTTGACTGCACGCACGGCGCCCTTCGCAAATGTCTGCCTGCTGGATGCCTTGTGGGTAAGCTCAATGCGTTCGCCCTCCGTAGCGAAAATGACTGTGTGGTCACCTACCACGTCACCACCGCGCAGCGAATGCATGCCAATCTCCTTCTTTGTGCGGGCACCCACCATGCCCACGCGGCCATGGCGCGTATCCTTCTCGTATGAAAGGCCCCGTGCCTCGGCAAGTATCTCACCCAGGCGCTCCGCCGTGCCTGAAGGTGCGTCCTTCTTCTGGTTGTGGTGCATTTCAACGACCTCAATGTCATAGCTGTCATCCAGCAACGTCGCTACTTTCTTGCAAAGTGAGAACAGCAGGTTCACGCCCACGCTCATGTTGGCGGCGAACACGATGGCTGTCTTCTTCGCCAGCTCCACCAGTTCAGCCTTGTTTTCTGGTGTAAGGCCAGTGGTTCCAATCACCAGAACAACGCCCTTTTCGGCAGCCTGCCTGGCGATTTCCATTGTAGGACCTGCCGCACTGAACACAATCAGCGCATCCGATGCGGCAAGCACAGCCGTAGTATCCGAACTTATCTTTATGCCTGCTGCAGAAAGACCTGCCACAGTGCCAGCATCCTGTCCCAGCAGAGGGCAGTCTTCCCGCTCCAGCGCTCCGCTAAGTTCGGTTTCGCTGTCTCCCATCACCTGCGCCACCAGCATGCGCCCCATGCGCCCTGCGGCACCGTGAATTGCAACCTTGATTGCCATATCCAATCACCTCTCCAACTGTGTCTTTTCGTATTCGATCACATCGCGCAGAATATCGTCCAGCTTTCTGCTGGGCTTGTAGCCGATGAGTTTGTTTGCCTTGTCAATGCATGGAACACGGCGGCGCATGTCATCAAAGCCCTCGCCATACGCCTCCTCGTAGGACAGAATCTTGATTTCAGATGTGGAATTCGCCATCTCCTTGACGCGCTGAGCCAGCTGCATAATGGTGACTTCCTCGTCATTGCCGATGTTCACAACCTGGCCACGGGCAGCCTCGCACTCCATGATCGAGGCCAGTGCGCCCACCACGTCCTTCACATGGGCAAAGCAGCGGCTCTGCTGCCCATCGCCATACACTGTAATCGGCTTGTTGCGCAGGGCCTGACGCACAAAGCCAGGCACCACCATGCCATACTGCCCAGTCTGCCTGGGACCAACCGTATTGAACAGACGAACCACCACCACGGGCTGCCGTGTCTCCGTCCAATGTGCCAATGCCAGGAATTCATCCAGGGCCTTTGCGGTGGCATAGCTCCAGCGCCGCTTGCTGGTGGGCCCCATCACCGTGTCGTCATCCTCGCAGAACGGTACCTTGCTACCCTTGCCATAAACCTCTGAAGTGGAAGTCAGCAGGAAAGGCACCCTGTATCTAGCGCAGGATTTCAGCACCGTCTCCGTGCCGCCCACAATGCTCTCAATGGTATGGACTGGCTGGTCGATTATGAGGCGAACGCCTACAGCGGAGGCCAAGTGGAATACCCTGTCTGCCTCCCTGACACAACGATCGCATATCTCGCTATCATTGACCGTGTCAACAATCAGTTTCAGCTTGCCTGTCGCCTCCAGTTCCTTTATGTTGTCATACCTGCCAGTTGACAAGTCGTCCAATACTGTAATCTTATGCCCCTGCTCAATGAGCAGACGGCAAAGATGTGAACCTATGAAGCCCGCTCCGCCTGTTACCAGAATGTTCATAAGCATCTCCTATTTATTCATCTCTCAATAATTTCTTCCGCCCTAGTGGGCATCTTTTTGTTGTTCGGAAAATGGTAGCCTGAGAATAAGTTCGCTGCCAGTTCCCATTGCAAAGCCTTCCTGCTTTAGTGCAAGCAAACCAGTGCCGTTATTGCTAAGGCGCAGCACTATCCGTGTTTCCTTTTCCCCGAATGAAATGTAAAGCCACTTGAAGGGGCACTTCCTGCAGTGCCGCGCATCAATTTCGGCATAGCCCCTTGCTTCCAGGCCCTTCGCCAAAATTGCGTAGTCGCTGTCCAAAAATCCGTATGCCACGAGCGTTTGATTCAATCCAACCTTCTCAAACAATGACTTCACCTCATCAGAAGTCGTATTGCGTCCGTGAAAGGCTTTCAGTGCGCTCATAGGCATCAGAGATGGGTACATGTATGCAAGAGGCCTCTGTGGCATTTGTACGCCATTGCACCCACAGATACAAAGAACAATCGCCAGACAGGCCGCCACAGAGCGAAGACGCTTCCATGCACGCCATCCGCCCTTGGTCGCGCGGGAAAAATCCCCCGCCTTTGTCCCAGCCAAAACAGTACCCACAAAAAGCATGGCCCAGGACAGGGCGTAGCATATTACTCCACCTAACAGCCAGCGCGAGTTGCCTGTCTTGCCGGAAATCGCGGCAAACAACGCAATTCCCCCATATCCCAGAGGAAAGTTCAATACCAGCAGTAGCAAGGCTATGCGTAGCCTTATGCTACTGGCCAGCCTGAGGCTAGAACGGCAGATGTGCGACACAAGGCCGCAGATGCTTGGCTTATTACTAATCATTTCATCCACAGATCCTTTACGCCTATCGTTATCATCTGCATGGCAATCGCCGCCAGAATCAAGCCAGTTACCTTGCTGAGAATGGCAATATTGGAATGCCCCATGCACTTGAGCATCTTGTCCGACACCGCCAGCATAACGCCGATTGACACGCTGGCGGCGACTATGGATGCGCTCAGTAGCAGTTTCATTGAAATTGCGTCCGTTGTCGTGCCCAGAACCATCAGCATACCAAGAGTAGCAGGACCTGCTGTGATTGGGACAGCTAGCGGCACTATAGCCATATCCAGCAGTTCCTGTTCGCTCTTTGCTGAAATGGCGGTATTTTTCCCGAGGACCAGGCTGATTGCCGTCAACAACAGCAAAACACCTGACCCTGCACGGAATGCATCCACTGTAATGTCAAACAACTTCATTATGTAGATGCCCAGCCAGAATATGATCAAAGTCACCGTCACAATACCAATGGTCACGTCTCTGGCCAGCCTGCGCCTCAGTTTTCCCGAAAGCCCATCCGTAAGGGAGATGAACGTTGACAGCACGAAGAACGGCGTCAGCAGGAAGAAGAAGTTCAGGTAGTTTGAAAGGAATATGGAGAAATATTTCATAATTGCATTAAATGTGTTTGCGCCTGAGGCTGGTGGCGGGAATGCCCTCGGCCTCACGGTATTTCGCCACAGTCCTACGTGCGACCTTGAGGCCGTCCTTAGCCAGCATGGCTGCAATCTTGTCATCGGAAAGTGGCTTGCTTTCGTCTTCCTTGCCGATGATTTCAACGATTTTTGCTTTGATTGCAGTGGCTGAACTGTCATTGCCATCGCTGTCGCTGCTTACAGCCTGGGTGAAAAAGTACCTGAATTGATAAAGACCAAATGTGGTCTTCATGTACTTGTTGGCGACCGCCCTGCTTACAGTTGATTCCGACACACCCAGCTTGTCGGCAATCGTAGACATAAGCAGTGGCTTATGTCCAGAAGGTCCCTTTTCGAAGAAGTCCTTCTGGTAGTACACTATCAAAGTGGCGATTTTCTCAATCAAGGTCTTGCGGTACTTCAGACTCTCAATCAACTGCTGCCCCTCGTTGATTTTCTCGCGGATGTATTTCTTGTCACTCTTGGAGATGCTGTCGTCATTGCGCATCTGGCTGTATTTTTCGTCAATATGCACCTCAGGAAAGCCCAGTTCACCCAATTCGATGCTCCAACCTCCGTCCTTCTTTGGTATGACTGTAACATCTGGCATGACCACATTCGCGGCTACGCCCGCCACAGACTGGCCTGGCCTCGGCACAAGCCTGCGAATGCGGTCCGCCGCCTCCTGCGCTTCAGCAACATCCACATCCAGTCCCTTGGCTATTTCCTTGATGTGGTTTCTTCCCAGCATCTCTAAATACTTGTCCACGATATCCCATGCAATGCTGCCCTTTTCCCGCTTGCGCTCCAGCTGGAGAAGCAGGACTTCCCGCAGATTCCTGCCAGCTATTCCAGGCGGATTCAGGGACTGCACGATTTTCACGGCCTTGGCCGCCGTCTCCAAATCAGTGCCAGCGCCCTTGGCGATCTCCTCGTCAGTTGCACCCAGATACCCATTGTCATCCAGATTGC
The DNA here is from genome assembly GCA_017450525.1 of Victivallales bacterium. Taxonomy (GTDB): domain Bacteria; phylum Verrucomicrobiota; class Lentisphaeria; order Oligosphaerales; family Oligosphaeraceae; genus RGIG3456. The sequence continues at coordinate 19,936 of JAFSTJ010000387.1, forward strand.
CCAGCACTTGAAAACATGCATTGTACAACGGAGTGCCATTGCCCTCGCTGTCTTTCATCCCTGACATTTCATCCAGCTGATTCTGCAAGTATTCGGTCAATGACATAGGAGCGGTAAGCAACGAGAAGAAATACATCCTTTTCTCGTCCATGTCCTTGTTCCAATTGTCATCACTAGGTGTCTGATAGTCAGTGTCATTCTGTAATGACACCTCCTCAGTGGGGTCGCCAATGGGAATCTCAATCTCGGAGGACATTTCCAGCACGGGATTGTCCAGCATTGCCTGGGCAAGTTCCTGGCGCAGTTCCGTGGAGGTCAGCTGCAGTAGCTTGACCGTCTGGAGCTGTTCCTGGGTCAGGATCTGCCTCTGCTCCTGGGTTTGGGTTAAGGTTGGAGATATCGTTAATTCCATGATTTACAATAAACAGAGTTCCAGGCCTGTCAGGTATCTTCCCTCGGGAAAATCCAATGCAGTTGGATGGTCTGGCGCCTGCTGCAGGATTCTTCGCACCAGTGCCTTTCTTCCTGCATCACGGCAAGCGTCTCCCACGACCTTGGCAAACAGGTCAGGCGTCATCGCGCCAGAGCAGGAGAACGTCAGCAGTGTTCCGCCTGGCCTGGTAAGTTTTGCGCCCATGAGATTTATGTCCTTGTAGCCCCTGGCGGCATGCTGCAACTGCCTTTGCGTGTCGGCGAATTTTGGCGGGTCGAGTATGACCACATCAAATGAGCGCCCCTGATCCCTGAACTTGCGCAACTGAGCAAACACATCAGCCTTGATGTAGGTGAACCTATCTTGGCCTAGGCTATTCAAAGCGGCATTCTCCCGAGCTATTTCCAGCGCGGGGGCGCTTATGTCCACCTGCGTAACGCTGTTTGCCCCTTCCTTTGCAGCACGCAGGCCAAAGCCACCTGTGTAGCAGAAGCAATTAAGCACATCCGCGTTTTTTGCAAACGGCATTGAGCTACGGGCATCCCGCTGGTCCAGGTAAAAGCCTGTCTTGTGCCCATTGCGCAAATCGGCAATGAGGCGCAACCCGTTTTCCTCCACAATAAAGCGTTCTGGAGGCTCTGAACCCGCCAATGGACCACAGCGCAATTCAAGCCCTTCACGTGTCCGGGCCTCTGCATCGGAGCGTTCGTAAACTCCCTCAATGCCAGGCAATTCCATCAGCTGCGATGCGAGCACATTGGCGAAACGGGCGATGCCAGTTGTCAAAAACTGGCATACGCAGAACTTGCCATATACATCCACCACACAGCCTGGAAGACCATCCGCCTCGCCGTGGATCAGCCTGTAGGAATTGGATTGAATGCGAAGCTTGTCCCTATATGACTTTGCCTGCTGAATCCTGCGGGCAAAGAATGCCCCATTAACTGCCTCGTCCCGCTCAAATGTCCAAACCCTGGCGCGTATTTGCGATGCAGGTGAATAAAAGCCCCTGGCAAGCCACTCGCCTTTCGCGGAAACAATCTCCACAGTTTCACCTGATTGCGGCTCGCCAACGACTTTCGCCACAGCCCCTGAATATATCCATGGATGCTTTCTAAGCAGGCTTCCTTCGCGATTAGGATTTAAAACCAGTTGCGGCATGCTTCAACCCTTGCCCTGCTCTGTCCTGGGCGGTCTCTGCGGCCTCTGCTGCCCTTGAGGACGCTCCTGCCGTTCCTGCCGCTCCTGTCTAGGTGGCCTCTGCTGTTTTTGCTGTTGGCGTGGTTCCCGCTGCTGAAGTTGCCCCTTGTGCAATGCGGCACGGGGAATGCGTTCATCAGCAGCGGAACGTTCCTTTGCCTCGAGTTTGGCCAGTTCCTTTTCATCCACAGCCTCATTCTGAAGCAATGGCTTGCATCCACCGCATACTGGTGCATCCTTGTATGCATCAGCCTCGTAGTAGAGGCAACATTTCAAGCGCCCGCAATGCCCCGATATGTTCTGGGGATTAAGGGCAATACCCTGCATCTTCGCCATGCGGACGTTTATGCTGTTGAAGTTGCTGAGGAAGGCCTTGCAGCAGAATGTGCGACCACAAATGCCAATGCCACCAAGCAGGCCAGCCTCGTCACGCACACCAACTTGACGCAATTCGACACGACAGCGGAACAAGGTGGACAAATCACGCAGCAGTTCCCTAAAGTCAACACGTCCTTCTGCGGAGAATTGGAAAAGAAGCAGATTCCTGTCAATGGAGTAATGTGAATGAATCAGTTTCATCTCCAAGCCATGGGCGGCAATTCGCACCTTTGCCTTGCCAAATGCCTCAGCCGCCTGTACGCTGTTCGCATCCTCGGTGGCTGCATCTTCATCAGTGCCCCTGCGCAGAATCCTAGGCGTCTGTGTTCCCTCCACATGGCGTCCCTTGTTGGCAAGTGCCTTCTGGCGCTCGAATTCCTCCACGTCCTCAATGGGCTCGCCAACCTTGCCCATGATGCGGACATAGTCCAGATAGCGATCACATTGCACCACAACCATATCGCCTTCCTGGAGGTCAAGTTCCACATCGCCCAGGCAATTATACATAATGCCCTCTGTGACTTTGGCTGTAAATAACTGTTTCATAAGGTGCAATGCCTTTTTTTCTTAATCCACAAATTGACGCAGATTTTCACAGATTTTTCCATGTCAATCAGCTTCAATCCGTGGATGATTTGTTAACCTATCGTAGTGCCAACGGGTGCCTCACCGTCCAATGTAAGCAACCTAATTTCCTTGCCGTTCTTTGCGGCAAGAAGCATGCCGTATGAGGTGAGCCCGCAAAGCACTGCAGGCTTCAGGTTCTCAACCAGCACGATTGTCTTGCCTACGAGTTGTTCAGGCGTGTATGCCTTGGCAATGCCTGCCACCACCTGCCTGGGACCTGCAGCGTCGCCGCAGTCCACCTTGAGTTTCATCAGTTTGTCCGTGGCTGGAACTGGCTCGGCCTCCACAATCTTTGCGCTTACAAGATGCAGTTTTGCAAAATCCTGGATGTTTATGAGGGCCAGATTGTCCTCCGCCTTTGGTTGCGGCTTTGGCTGTGGCTTTGCTTGAGGTGCAGGAGCGTTCTTCTTCTCAATCTTGGCCCAGCTGTCCTTCAGTGTAACCGTGCGGTTGAAGACAGGTGCCTCCTGATTGTGGTCATACCTATCCGTGCAGAAATACCCCAGACGCTCGAACTGTATGCGTGTCTCTGGCGGCAATTGCGCGGCCGCAGCCTCTATGCGCATGTCCTTCAGCACCGTCAGCGAGGCAGGATTGATGTATTCCGTAAACGAATGTCCTTCCTCCACATCCTCGGGGAATTCCTTCGTGAAGAGGCGGTCGTACAGGCGCCCTTCTGCCACGATGGAGGTGTTCGCCTCCACCCAATGTATCGTGCCCTTGACCTTGCGACCATCAGTGGGATTGCCACCCTTGGTCTCTGGGTCGTATGTGCAGCGCAGTTCCACCACGTTGCCCTGTGCGTCCTTTATAACCTCGTTGCACTTGATGATGTAGCCCCAGCGCAGGCGAACTTCCTGGCCAGGCGCCAGGCGATAGTATTTCGGCGGTGGATTTTCCGCAAAGTCATCGCTGTCAATGTAGAGATCTCTGCTGAAGCACACATTGCGCTTGCCGGCGCTCTCGTCCTCTGGGTTGTTGACGGCCTCCAGCATTTCGCTCTGTCCTTCTGGATAGTTGGTAAGGGTTACCTTCAGCGGATGAAGCACAGCCATGTAACGAGGCGCTGTCTTGTTCAGCTCGTCCCTGAGGCAGCTTTCCAGCACGGCATAGTCGGTAAGGCCGTTGAACTTGGTCAAGCCCACCAGTTTCATGAAACTGAGAATGGATGTAGGCGTATAGCCGCGGCGGCGCAGGCCACACAGCGTAGGCATACGAGGATCATCCCAGCCCGCCACATGCTTTTCCTCCACCAGTTGACGCAGTTTGCGCTTGCTCATCACGGTGTAGTTCAGGTTCAGGCGAGAGAACTCAATCTGCTGCGGGCGATGCACTGGCAATGGCTGCAGGAACCAATCATAAAGCGGACGATGATTCTCGAACTCCAATGAGCAAAGGGAGTGGGTTATGCCCTCAATTGAATCCTCCAGGCCGTGCGCCCAGTCGTACATGGGATAGATGCACCACTTGTCGCCTGCGCGGTGGTGAGGCTTATGCAGAATGCGGTACATGACTGGGTCGCGCAGGTTGAAATTTGGCGATGCCATGTCAATCTTGGCACGCAGCACCTTTTCGCCATCGGCGAATTCACCAGCGCGCATCCGCTTGAACAAATCCAGATTCTCCTCCACAGAACGATTGCGCCATGGGCTTTCCTTGCCAGGCTCGGTCAAGGTGCCGCGCGTCGCCGATATTTCCTCCACGCTCTGGTCATCCACGTATGCAAGCCCCTTCTCAATCATGATCAGGGCGTATTCGTACATCTTCTCAAAGTAGTCCGAGGCATAGCGCACCTCGCCTTCCCACTCGAAACCCAGCCAGTGCACGTCCTCCTTGATTGCCTCCACGTACTCGGTATCCTCCTTGGCGGGATTAGTGTCGTCCATGCGCAGGGTAGTCTTGCCATGATAGTCGTGGGCAATGCCGAAATCAACGCACAATGCCTGGCATGCCCTATGTGCAGGTAGCCATTGGGTTCTGGTGGAAAACGGGTGCGTATGTCACCCATCTTGTATTTGCCAGACGCTATGTCGGCGTTCACAATCTCCCTGATAAAGTCACTGGCCTCCGGTATGGCCGCATCTGTTGGAATATCAGACATTTTCTTCCCTTCTTTAGTTTGCAAAATCACAAAAACACAATTTTGCGCATAATATAGTGCATAGCGGCATTACTGCTAGAAATAAAGCAAAAATATATGTGCGTATTACACCAGCCGTATGGAAACTTCACGTCCTGAGTGCGCGGCTCATGGACGCGCACATCAATCACGTCCTGAATGCGCGGCTCATGGACGCGCACATCAATCACGTCCTGAATGCGCGGCTCATGGACGCGCACATCAATCACGTCCTGAATGCGCGGCTCATGGAC